>NZ_JBALMG010000176.1:3049-6140 GCF_036963225.1 Bacillus sp. JJ783
ATGGTAAATAATTAAAGAAATAACATCATTAGAAACATAATCTTTATTTTGATCATTTTGTTCACGAGGTAATTTTGAATTTTTAAAAAGATAAATGCTTTCGTACAAGAATGGTAGAATAAGGTGAAAAAGAGAAGCGCGTGAAGTAGGGAGTAGATTTTGAATGGAAACAAGAATAGAAGAAATTTATAGTTCATGTACAGGAATAGTAGAAGAGATTTTTATTAATGAGTCCTCTTACGTATATGAATGGGAGAAATTAATGATGATCCGAAAAAATGACGGCGAGATTGAAAAAATCGTAGTAGGGATCAGTGGAAATATAAGATTAGTAAATGTAGAAGTTGGACAGAACATTGATACGGACACATTATTAGTTAAGTTGGAAGATGATTTATTAATTACTGGTTGTGAATGATGAGAGATGTGTAGAAGTAACTGCACATCTCTTTTTTGTTCCATATATTACAAAAAGAACATTGTTTTTTCACAAATCTCACACAGTTTTTTGATATTCTTCTAGTTGAATATAAATATAACGACTAGATATTTTGAAATAATGTATTCTCGTTGAGGGGGATTATATTGTTTTTTAGGGAGGAAATAAGGATGAGAGTAAAGTATGCTGCGCTTGCTATATGTTTATGTTTCGTATTTACAGTAGTAGGGTGTGGAAAAAAGGAAATAGAAGTTGTTGCAGTTGATGAGAAAAACGATAAGTGTGATATTTGTCAAATAGGGGTAATGGATAATCAATTCACAACAGAAATTATTTTGGAGAATGGAAAAGCATTAAAATTTGATGATATTGGCTGCATGTATAAATGGATGGATAACAATAAAAATGAGAATATGAAAGAAAAATTTGTGCGAGACTACGATACGAAAGATTGGATTCCATTGCAGGAAGCAACTTATGTATATGATAAAACAATAACAACACCTATGGCTTATAACGTAATTTCTTTTAAAGATAAAAAAGATGCAGAAAGTTTTGTGTCTAAATATACTGGGGCGGTCCTTTCCTATAAAGATTTATCAGAGCATAGGTGGGAAATGAATAAAGAGATGATAGGGAAACCGAAAAAAGGGAATAGCGGAGGACATTCTCATTAATCCGAAACAGTAGTTACATAAAGGACAACCATCTAAGGTTGTTCTTTTCTTTGGCTGATGAGATGAAAAACGGAAAGATAAAAGGTGTAAAATAGTTAGAAGAACAGTTACAATATAAAATAGTGACATATTCAGAGTGATTACTATGTGTATTTGAGTAATTAAGGGTAACAAAGATGTACAAGTATCGCTGAAACATGCTAAACTAATTGCTCCATAATATTAATGATGGAGCTGGGTGGCATATCATTCCAAACATGAATTATATGTTGAGAAAACATGAGCATAAGTATACTATGACAATTGAAGAAGGAATATAAGGTACTTATGGATAAATCTATTGAAGAAGAGTTATTGCATGTGATGGAGGAATGGTTAAGAAAACATTATCTTTCATAGGAGCTGTAGTTGTGAGAAAACAAAAAATTTTATTATGTACATTATTAGGACTTTTAATGATGGTAGTGGCTTGTGATAAGCAAGAAGAACCTGAATCGAAACCGGTTCACGTGAAAAACGAAAAAAACGAAAAAAAGCAAGAAAAGCATAAAGAAAAGGAAAAAGATAAAGAAGAGACTGGTATAAATTTAATGGATAAGCAATTATTGCTTTCTGCGACCCTAGGTGATACAGAAACGACTATGAAATTAATAAAGGACGGGGCAAATATAAACGTAGAGGGCGATAATGGAGAAACACCTATCTTGGCAGCGGTGTATCAAAATCATATAGAGACAGTTAAAGCGTTAATTGATGCAGGAGCCGATATTGAAATCCAAGATGAAAAACAAAGCAATCCATTTCTTTATGCTAGCAGAGAGGGCTATACAGACATCGTAAAACTACTAATTAATGCAGGTGCTAATACGAAAGAAACTACTAGGTCGGGTGGAACAGCATTAATTTCTGCATCAGAGCGTGGTCATGTAGAGGTCGTAAAAGAATTATTAGAACATACGGATATTGATGTGAATTATAAAAATAATCGTGGTGGGACAGCATTATTAGAAACGATTGTGTTAGGAAATGGTAGTGACAGCCATAAAAGGGTAATTCAAATGCTTATTGAGCATGGAGCGGATGTAAATATGGCTAACAATGAAGGGACTACGCCATTGCAACATGCTGAAAAAAGAGGTTTTAAAGATATTGCGAATATGTTGAGGGTAGCTGGAGCGAATGAAGTAGTGCAGCCACAACAACCAATGGAGTAAAAAGAAGAAGAAATAAAGGGTACGAATTAATCCCATTTAGATAGACAGAATGAAGAAGTCATTTAGTATGATGGATTCAGTAATGTGTATTTAAATGGGGTTTTTGTTTTGAACATGAAAAATAGAGTATGGATGGATAGTATATGGAGACTACACATAGTAACTAAGGAGGATATAAATGGGGCTTTCAGAACTTGAGTTAATAGCAATTCAGGCAGAGGTTTTATTTGTTCATAATCAAGTAGGAAAAATGATATGTGTAAATGAACAGGGAAATCCGAAAGCACCGCGTTTTTTTCTTGGCAGAACTCGTGAAGGGAATATAAAGAGATATCATTATAATCTGGATAGTGAAATGATAAGTAAGATTGAGAAATTAATTTTAGAATGTTCAAATCATATAGAGATAACAAAGATTATTAAAGTATTAAATGATGAGAGAACGGTGGAGAATATTTGGGTGGGTTCTGCTTACATGTTTCCAAATAATTTAAATAAGCCGACTAGGGCGATACAAATAACAGAGAAAAATAAAGAGCTTTTGCGAGAAAATTTCCCTAATCTAATAGAACAGATGGAATGGAGGCAACCTTATTTTGCAATTGTTGAAAATGAACAAGTAGTTTCTATATGTTGTAGTGCAAGAAGCAGCCCAGAGGCTTCTGAAGCGAGTGTGGAAACGTTAGCTGAGTTTCAAGGGAATGGATATGGTTCGGATGTTGTTACAGCCTGGGCGATATCGGTAAAAGAAGAAAAACGTA
>NZ_JBALMG010000176.1:6190-6376 GCF_036963225.1 Bacillus sp. JJ783
GTAAAAGAAGAAAAACGTATTCCACTGTATAGTACTTCTTGGGAGAATTTTGCCTCGCAAGCAGTGGCGAGAAAACTAAAATTGATTAAATACGGAATGAATTTACATATCACTTAAATTTTAAACACAGTTGTTTGCTGTTGGAGTTTATTCGAATATCTAGATTACTGTAAAGAAAGCCGCATC
>NZ_JBALMG010000177.1:0-136 GCF_036963225.1 Bacillus sp. JJ783
ATCCCCAAAACGAAAATTTCATCCTTTCATAGTTGTCCATAGGATCTTAGGTCGATTTTCATTTTTGAGAAGAATACATTTCTCAAATTGATGGCAATATGGGGGGGAAATAATGTTACGATGTTTATAAAAAAGT
>NZ_JBALMG010000177.1:241-1235 GCF_036963225.1 Bacillus sp. JJ783
AAATTAAAAAAGAAGGTGTTACCTTTATATATTAATAACTTCGAAATATTGTATAACAGATAATTTTTATGCATTATTGATTAACATTGCTTATTGTGCTAACGAATCAGGATAGTGTGGCGACCGACCAACTAAATAGTTGCTTATCCTCAATTATTAGAAGGAAAGTTCTATCATTTCGCGAATTTATTAGACATAGACGAGTGCTATAATTTTCTATATATACATAAAGAGGTGACTACGCATGAATCAAAGGCCGTCAGAAGAAGAATACGCCGGGAACTCCGGCGAATATATTCGTTTGGTACCGGACGGTAACATCATCGACATTCTGCTCGCCCAGGAAAAGCAAATGATCGAGCTCCTGGCATCGTTGACCGAAAGTCAGTACGCGTATCGGTATGCGGAAGGAAAATGGACGCTGAAAGAAGTCGTGGGCCACATTGCAGACTCGGAACGCGTCATGACCTACCGCCTGCTCCGGTTCGCAAGAGGGGACCAGACGCCTCTGACTGGTTTTGATCAGGAATTGTTCATGCCTCCTTTCGGAAGTTGGACAACCGAGCAATTGGCCGAAGACTACCGGGCCGTACGGCAATCAACGATCACATTGCTGCGCGGGCTACCGGCGGAGGCGTGGACCCGCAAGGGCACAGCCAACAACCTAAGCATTACGGCGCGCGCCCTCGCGTACGGCATCGCAGGACACGAACTTCATCACATGGGGGTCATCCGAAATCGGTACTTGAGCTAATCGTCGGCTGAGGCCTTTGGAATGGAACTAACACCTCTTAGATACCGTTCTTATTGTCCCGCCCCACAACCATCAACTTAAGGATTTAGACTATTTTTGAAATTAAAAGCACATTACTATTCTCTTATGTTAATGAGAAAGGGTGACGTGCTTTTTATGAATATGCACCAAAAACAAGAGTTATCTTTATTTGCCGAAGAGTTATATCGATTTTTTTCATTTGGGGGTATTTGTTTTTCT
>NZ_JBALMG010000178.1:0-2386 GCF_036963225.1 Bacillus sp. JJ783
CTTAAAGGGGATAATATCACTGGTGGTCTTTTTTCTTGCTTTATTTATATTCCTCTACCAAATTCCACCCTCGTTAATTACAAACAATTTCTGTGCTACATTATGTTGTTCGTAATTAAAAGGGGTGTTTTCATTAGAAGATGGTATGTATATATTAAAATATTGGATGACCGCTGATTTTTCCTTTCCAGGTCTAGGAAAAAAATCGAGTTGAAAAAAGAAGAGCTAAAGTGTAAAATTACACTAAATGATACATAAGTTACTTTTTTAAAAGGAGGAGAGAAAGTGAATAAGGAGATTATAACTGAACTCATTTCAACGAAAATAAAGTTAATTCGTACTGAAAAAGGGTATACGCAGGATGAAATGGCTGAAGTTCTCGGCATTTCAAAGAAAACACTTGTTCAAATCGAGAAGGGAAGATCTAAAACGGGTTGGACCAATACCGTTGCTATTTGTGCATTATTTAGGGATAGTGAGGTTTTACAGTCCACTCTAGGAGATGATCCGTTAGTAGTAATCGAAACAATAGCCCATAAATGTATTAACAACTTCAAAGAAAAAACATTGGGGGGAAAAGTCTGGTGGAAACAAATTCAAGAAAAAGGGGACTTTCGCTTACAACAAAATCTGATTAGCAAGCATTATCGTATTTTAGACAAACATGATTACCGTTGGTTTAATTCGTTTGATTTAGAAAAAGCACTAGATCAACTTGATAAATTAACAGGGGATCCGGAAAATTAAATAATTTCTTAAAACTGAAGAAAGGGGAATATATACTTACATTAGAATGGTTCTCCTTTTCTTTGGGCTTACAGTAATGGTTACACATAGAATAAATTTGTTACTCAATTAATTTGCTGTACGTTGGAATGTGTGGAAACACCACTCATGTTCTTAAACGGACTATGTCATGCAATTAAAAAGTCCTATTGTTCCTATGAAGTAGGATGCATAGCTGTTTTCTATTATTATGTATCATTTTACAATTGTTGAAATACAACTTATCAACTAGGAGAAAATTATATATGATCATCTTGAGCTTTCTTTGGATTTACTTTATGCCCATTTTCTGGTTATGTGGATTTATTGGTGGGATTTATTTAATTATTGCAGGGATTGAAAATCGTAAATTACTCGTAAGTGTAATGGGATTACTTAGTCTTTCCCTTGTCGTACTACCTTTTGTGTGTTGGGGTATGGGAATTGATGCAGAATATCTTCTTTCACCCGTTCCATACTTTATCCTATTCACTTTAAGTGGGTTATTAGCAGGATTCAATGGACTACAAGCAAAAATTAAGAGCATACGCAATATGGGATTTATTATTTTTATTACTGGAATATTAGGGGCTTTTTTCTATTATTTAATGTCTGTAACTGATTCAGTTTATATCTATTAGTTATTTTGGTTACGAAAACTCAATAAGTGTTTTTCAAACTATGAAACTATATTATTAATAAGTTAAGGAATCTATTTATAATGAAAATAATAAAAAAGATGTTAAAAAGTTATACATTTTTATCTTTAGTAATCGGTTTATTACCCTGTAATTTTCGCATAAAAAGAATAAAAATAACATATAGCGTGATATTTAGTTTATTGCTATTAACATCATGTGATATATCAAATGAAGAAATTGAACAAAAAGCACAAAATTATACAAAATCAGAGTATGGTTTTTCTGTTAAACTAAACCAAATTGAAATACCTGGCCAAGGTAAGGATTTTTCAGGCCCAGACACACGAATAGCTTCTGTACAGCAAGTAGATGAACCATATTTACAATTTCAATTATATTTCGATGGACGAATCTCTCCAAAAGTAAATAATGATAACTATAAAATAAAAAAAGAAGCGAATGATTTACAAGAAAGATTCAATACATATTATGAAGAAAAAGGGAGTAATACTATACTTACTTTCGATCAAATGCAAACGGGGGATACTGTTTTCGATAAGAAGGCTGAGAAAGAAATAGCGAAGAAACATTCGAAGCATTATGTTACGGCAGTTTTCAGAAGTAATATCTTTTTGGATTTAAACAACCTTGCACATATGGAAAAATTAGCGGAGCTTGCAAGAAGTATTCAGGAATTTAATAAAACAATTGAAAATAATAAGAGTAGTGTGGAAGACATAACGATTCAGCTGCCAAATGCTAATAAGAGTTTATTACAAAATATTGCAGTAGATTATGTATTAACGGCTGAAGAAGCAAAAAAGACCTTTGAGAAAAAGGATGATTATATGAAAGCTTTACAGCTTACAAAGTAAAAAAGGAAATCATTTCGATTTCCTTTTTTATATTCTATTCATATACAAGGAGATCATTGATAAATGAATTGGGTTTTTATATCTCAAAAGGTACACCTTTTGAAG
>NZ_JBALMG010000178.1:2528-8689 GCF_036963225.1 Bacillus sp. JJ783
GCTATATTCATTAGAAAAGGAGTTTTAATCCTTCATGAGAATCTTTACTCTCCCTTAAATGGACTGACTCCTTACCAATATCCACAAACGATTGCGTTTTTGAATTTGTGCTCCGGTTTTTCTTGACCAGGTCAATGAATAACTACACATAAACTCCTTATATCTCTAGATAAACTACCGATTAGCTCCATATAGACTCTAGATAACCTATATAGAATACAAGTTATCAAGGAGGTAAGAAAAAAATGAATTTTATGAAACGCGCAATTCTCAGTATGAAAAAAAGAGTAGGAACATCATTAATTTTGATGGCAGTCTTCCTAATTGTTACAAATTTAGTGTTGGCAGGATTCACAATCCAAAATGCATCAAAAAAAGCTGCTGATACAGCAAGAAAAAAACTGGGTGCAGATGTTACTTTAGGTCTTGATTTTGACAAATTAGGTCAACAAGCTAGGGAAACTGGAGAGATGCCTAAGCCGCCGCAGCTCAACACAAAAGAAGCAGATCAATTAGCGAAGTCAAAGTATGTAAAAGACTATAATTACATAACCAAGACTTTCGGAATTTCTGATGGACTTAAACTAGTAGGAGCTTCAGAAGGAGAAGAAGAAGGAAAAGGTAAAGTGGGAATGGCGGCTGTACGAGGCGGTTCAAGCTCCGGTACAGAAATAGATATGAATTCTTCTTTTATGATTGAGGGAGTTCGCAAAACTGCATTACAAGAAAGCTTTAAGAATGGAAAAAGTAAAATCATTGATGGGAAACCAATTACAGAACAGATGAAAGATCAGAATGTAGCTTTAATGGAAAAACGTTTAGCGGAATTAAACAATTTGAAAGTAGGAGACAAAGTTAAAGTGCAATCAGGGGATAAGAAGGAAACCCTGGAGGTTGAAATTATCGGTATTTACGAAACGAATGAGCAAGCCATGGGTCAACAGGCCCCTCCTATAATGGATCCAGCTAATAAACTATATATGCCGCATTCAACTATGAAAAAATTAGAAGTAGATCAAGGTATAAGTAGCATTCAAGTCGTGTATTTCTTGAAAGATCCACAAAACATTGAAGCATTTAAAAAAGAAGCAAAAAAATCTGATATTGATTTTAATTATTATAAATTAGATGCACATGACTCGTTGTACAAACAAATGATTGGTCCTATCGAAAATATCTCTTCTACTTCTCAAATGATTATTTATATTGTATCGATTGCAGGGGCGATTATATTAGGGTTAATCATTATGTTATCGATTAAAGCACGTCGTAAGGAAATGGGGATTCTATTGTCCATTGGAGAGAAAAAGTGGAAACTGATGGCGCAGTTCGTAGTAGAAGTAGTATGTATCGCTATTTTAGCATTTGGATTATCCATAACAACAGGAGCAAAAATTTCTCAATTCATAGGGGATAATTTACTTTCGAGTGAAATTGCTACAGCAAGCGAAGAAACAGACACCCCACAAAATGGTACTGTAATGATGTCTGGACCTGGTGGTACTCTACAAAACCAAAAAGAAGATCCAATTGATAAAATTGATGTAAGTGTAACAGGAGAAGATGTAGGGAAAATGGGGGGGATCGGACTAGCTATTGCTATATTAGCAACGCTTCTTCCAGCATTATCTATTCTACGCCTGAATCCAAAACAAATTCTTTTAAAAGATGAATAAGGAGGCTCGATATGGAGACGATTTTACAATTTAAAAACTTAGATTATTATTATGAAAGTAACGGAAAAAAAGTAGCGATACTAGAAAATGTTAACTTTTCTTTTCAAAAAGGACATTTCTACACGATTCTAGGACCATCCGGATCTGGTAAAACCACTACTCTTAGCTTAGGTTGCGGACTAGATATACCTAAAAATGGTTATGTACTGTTTAATGGAAAGGATATTCGAAAAATTGGTTTGGATCGGTACCGTAATCAAAATGTATCGGTAATTTTCCAATCTTATAATTTGATTACCTATATGACTGCTCTTCAAAATGTCTTAACAGCAATGGAAATTACAGGTGTTAAAGTGCAAAATAAAACGGCAAGGGCATTAGAATTATTAGAGAAGGTAGGACTCACAGAAGTAGAAGCGAAACGAAACGTCCTGCAACTTAGTGGTGGGCAACAACAGCGTGTAGCAATCGCTCGAGCGTTATCTTGTAATGTTGATTTACTGATTGCGGATGAGCCGACAGGAAACCTCGACGAAGAAACGGCAATGGATATAATAGAACTGTTTCAAGAACTTGCACACAAAGAAAATAAATGTATTATTGTTGTGACGCACTCACAGGAAGTTGCTAAAAAATCAGATCGTGCAGTTTATTTAAGTAAGAAGAAGTTGGTAGTAAACGAAATCTAATATAAACACCCTAGCTTTTTAATTTACATAATTTTCGAAAATCAGTTTCTTCAAATATTTATATTTGATATACAATATAACCAAGCCATAATCAAAATGGCCTCCCTGTATTGAATGTTAAGATAGTTTGTTATTCCCTTTTTAACAATTTTTGAAAAAGAACTTGTAGTATATTCTACAGGTTCTTTTTGTTATGATCGGTTTACTATATCATTGAGTAATTACATATAAAAAACGAGACATTACCTAGATGTATGATCTAAATATTGTCCCGTTTAACTATTTATCAGTATTGTTATTGAAGAATTAAACCAACAATCATAATTAAACTAAATACTATCATCCAACCAAACGCACAATAGCCGAAAATCCTAATCCATTTAGGTAATTGATTCATGTTAACTTTATTTGTGGGAATTCCTTGCATAGAAAACATCATTTTTTTATCTCTATCCCTATTATTTTGTTGTTCATACATAACATCATCACCTTTCTAGAACTATTGTGTTTATAGTATATCAGCCTGGATAAAACTAAGTGCAGAATATTCGACAAAATAAAAGCGATTCGACAATTATAGTGGATTAATCTGTTCTCCAGTGCAGCATACTATATTTCAAAAAACTAAAATTCGATTGCTCAAAAGCTATATATTCTAAAGTATTTGCTCATTTAAAACATAGTAAACCTTTACAAAGAGATGCTTTTTATTCGGTATTGAATAATTTGGATAAATTCACTTATACATCTTAGCGATTAGATACGTACATGTCTTTCAAACTATATGTGCCGTAAAGTAGGAGTAAGTAATTATTTATTCGTTACTTTTAAAGAATCTAACACTATTTTGGTTGCGTCTGCAATAAGTTTATCATCGTATTTCGCATCCTCTTTAGCATGATTAGAAAGTATCGCAAGAACAATTGGCTTTTTATTTGGTGGCCAAATGATTGCGATATCATTCCTTGTTCCATAAGACCCAGAGCCAGTCTTATCGGCTACTTCCCATTCTCCTGGAACTCCAGCACGAATTAAGTTGTCCCCCGTAGTATTTCTTTTCATCAAATCTATTAAAAAGTTCTGTTTCTCAGTTGAAAGTATATCACCTAGCGCGTATGTTTGAAGACTAGTAGCCAATGCCTTTGGGGTACTAGTATCATGAGTGTCTCCTGGTTGCACTTCGTTTAATTCTGGTTCAAAACGTTCAGGATTTGTGACAGTATCTCCTAATTCTCTCAGTGTTTTTTTGAATTCACTTGGCCCACCTAATTGTTTAAGAATAAGATTTTGTGCAGTATTATCGCTATATCGAATGGAAGCATCCGCAAGCTCTTTCAGAGTCATACCTGTATCTACATATTTTTCAGTAATTGGATTGTAATTCACAAGATCTTTGCTAGTATATTTAATTCTTAGATCTAAATCTTCTATTGATTTCTTTTGTAACAGTGCTCCCACAGCAAGGGCTTTGTGGGTAGATGCGTATGCAAACCGTTCATCTGAACGATAAGTAACGGTTTGATTCGTACCTGTGTCCAATGCATAAATACCAAGCTTAGCATCATAATCTTTTTCAAGCTTAACAAAAGATTGATTGCTTATATGTTCTTGTTTGGTTTGTTTAGGGGATTCAGATTGAATATTACTATTGGAACAGCCTATAAGCGTTGCACATGAAAGTAATACTACAGGGAGCATCTTTTTATAATGTGCGATGTGAAAAAACTTCTTTGAAACTATCATACATTTTCAACCTCTTTCAAGAATATATGGATTTTGTTTAGGTATTTTACATACCGATACAATTAACAAATGTACAGGATAGGACTCATCTTGTGTTTCTTGCATTACAAAATGAGAGAACTACCAAAAACACCTTTTTTATACGTAATAGACAATCTAAGTAACACATTTGTTCCATTTATGATTAAGGTTTTGAATACATCCATTAATTTTATTTATAAGAATCATAAAATCCACCTTTTTTGCACACCACTTAATTTAATGTGGATTTAGATTGAGTTTACCTCGTAATGGGAATTTCAATTGGATTGCACATATATAACAACCTCGTTTCGGATAGAATAAGTAATAACAACTACTGATTTCATTTTAAGTGAGGTGTTATACGATACATACGACAAAACAAAAAAGACTTGTGGTGCAAAGTATAACTACATTTAGTCTACTAATAACGACTATCTTTACACCCATGCTTATTTACATTGTTTATGGATTACAGATCTCGAAAGGCTTTGAGGGATACTGGCCATCAATCTTGTTTTATACAACCTATATGACGGGTGTGTTTATCTGGATACCTATTGTGAATAAGGCTGGGATTCATCGCTCCTTATATTGGGCTGTTTCTATTCTGATAGTATCATTACTTAGTGTTACTTTCTTTGGATGGAGTTCAAGATGGCTAGAAATAAGTGCGTTAGTTTCTGGTTTTGCAGTTAGTACAATTTCTACCATGACGAGTACTTTATTGTTTCTACATGTTGAAGGCGGGGGAAAGATTTATAATAAAAATCAACAAGCGATTATTATTGGTATCGTTTTTCTTTTACTGATCATCGTATTGTTAGCGATTAGTTTTCTATCGTCACCGCTGATAACATTCATATATGGGATTTGTTTAATCAGTATCCTTTTTGCTATAAAAATGATGCCGAGAACGGAGTTAGCCAAAGGTTTTTTACCTATCTCCATCGTATCGGTAGTAGGAAAGTTTCTTTTTGTCTCAATGCTTATTCTTTTGATACGTACAAGTCGTAACATAAATAGTGAACAATATATTTTCTATTTTTTTCTACTCTCTTTAGCGCTTATTTGTTTCATGTTTTTGAGTTTGTTGAAAGGAAAGTTCTTTCATAAACTTTCATCTTCTTTACCAATTCGATTAAAGGCAGAATCATTTTTACTTGGATTAGGAAATGGATATTTATTTTTGATAGGTATTTTTTATAGTTTTACTTTCTATAACATGTTAACCTGTATTTTCATTGTAGTTGGACCATACCTATTAGGGATTTTGATGTCCATATTTTTAGATATCAAAGCTGCTAAGAAAGTTAATCCAATCCATTTGTTTTTAGTAAGTACTTTAATCATGATATTCGGGTTTTATTCTCCACTATTTATAGTCCTTAGCGTTACATTTGGGAGCTATGCCATTAATAGTATTTCTTCTAAAAATAATATGAAAGTATATATGGCGAACGCTACACATAGAGAGCTTTCTTTACTCATTTACACAACATGGAGAAATATGGGGAATATATTTTTACAATTTTTTATATTGATTGTGGTTGTGGGAGTAGGGGTGTTTTATGATGTCGAATGGTCGCAACTTTTCCAAACAATTGTTGGGAAGAGTAAAATGCAAATTGAAGGGTTATCCGTACAACGATTGATGTTTATATTAGCAATTTGCTGTTGGCTTGGCATGGTGTGCTTAGGTATGTGGGTTGGTAAAAAAGCTAATCCAAATTTTGCTTAAAAAGTATCTCGAAAAATACCGGTACTAAAAAATGGAATACCACAAATATCTGATTGTAGCTTTTAGTTTGTCCACGATCTAAGTAACATAAGTTGGATGGTAAAAATAAGGAGCTTAAAAAAACGAAAAGTCACCCTATTGATTCTTAATAAGTTTATACTTACTACAAAAAACAAACAAACTCGTCCTACTAAGAGGGGAGTTTGTTTGTTTTTTGTTTAGGTAATGGAATGTTCATGCAAAATTGTACACTATGTTCCATATTTTTTATAGAATATTTTATATTTAGCG
>NZ_JBALMG010000179.1:0-1882 GCF_036963225.1 Bacillus sp. JJ783
TCCACTATATTTTTATTCTTCCTTTTCCAAAATTTTAAAAATAACATCCGAATTTCTTAGTTTTCACCTCTTTCTAGATTCACTCTATTGTAATGCAAACTCCTCATTAAATATCCAATCTATTAGCTATCGCCCCCCTATAAACCATAATAACTTTTAAAATAGTAACCCCAACTGTTATAAAAACAACAAATTAAATTTTTATAAAAGAAAACAACCTGTATAAAAACAGGTTGCTTTCCTTTATAGGGTAAAACAAAGAAAGAGTGGAAAAAAATGCACAAACTTCTACGGCACAAGAAGTAAAACGAACGGAGAAAACTAAAAATTCTGACATCTTACTAGATAAGGGTATTTGTTTTCTCTTTCTTTGTTGTTATGAGTTTAACATAAAAAATAACACGAATCAACAAAAAAACTAAAAATTCTATTTAATTCGACATTTTTTGATATTTTTTTACCACAACTTTTAAAAATCTGCTATTCTTTTTATATATCTTTCACTTTAATATTGTTTTCATTTTAATGTTGTAATACACATTCCCGAAGGAGGCTTATTATTATATGAAGATGATCACTACCACTTTTTCATTAACAACTGCTGCAATTGCTACACTTCTCCCTTCAGTAGTAGCAGCTGATTCTCATGCTGTATCAATACAACAAAATGACAAAGTAAAAATCGGATTTGTAAATTTTGACAAAGTACATCTGTATCAGGGCGCTACTACAAGTAGCAACTCTATTGAAAGTATTACATTCAATACTCCAGTTAAAATATTAGAAACAACACCTGACTGGTATAAAGTAGATGTACAAAATAAAATTGGTTACATGCAAAAATCTTATCTTTCTCCCACAAAACAAACACAACCAAAAAATCAATATATTGTAAATGCGCTTGCATTAAATGTTCGTATAGAGCCAAATGTAGAATCTACTATTCTCGGTGTACTACCAAATGGAAAATACATCTCCATTTTAGAAGAATGTGGTGAATGGTATAAAATTTCTTATAATGGAAAAACAGGATATGTGAAAAAAGAATTTGTCTCTAATGGTTCCCATTCAATGGTTAAAGGAACCACCGTACAAGGAAATTCATCTTATTATGTTGCAACTCCTGTATTAAGAGTGCGAAGCGGAGCGGGAACTAACACTTCTATAATTGGATCTTTAAAAAATGGTACCCAATTACAAGTTGTAGAAACAATAGGTTCTTGGTATAAAATACGTTTCGGTTCAGGTTTTGGATATGTAGCTAAACATTATGTATTACAAAACAAACCACAAGAAAATCCTTCTATTCCAGCTGTTTTCAAGTCCCCAACGAAAGGGATAGTCAGCTCTACATTTGATGTTCGTTGGGGAGAAATGCATTACGGAGTAGATTTCACAGCTCCAGGTGAAGTTCCAATCCTGGCAGCAACAAGCGGAAAAGTAATAAAATCCTACTACTCTAATTCCTATGGAAATGTTGTGTTTATTGCTCATACGATAGATGGGAAATTATATACAACCGTTTATGCACATTTGAAGGATCGTACAGTACAAGCGGGTGATCGGGTTGAAACCGGACAAATGATAGGACACATGGGGAATACAGGACATTCAACCGGGCAACATCTTCATTTTGAATTACATAACGGCGAGTGGAATTTTGAAAAAACAAATGCAGTGAATCCCATACCTTATCTAGTTCAGTAAAGTATTGTACCAAGTATTTGTAAAGAGAACCACTACGGATCTATTTCCCGGTGGTTCTTTTGTTTTCTATGAATATATTTGTAATTAATCTATATAGATTATAAGAATGAACGGCTTTTTATTCGTGCAATCATCCTGCCCATCACTACATCACTTAATAATCCAATTATAAATA
>NZ_JBALMG010000180.1:0-7249 GCF_036963225.1 Bacillus sp. JJ783
AATGCAAAAGAAGTTGTAATGATGGCTGATGAATCAAAGTTTAATTTGACAAAGTTTTATAAAAGCGGGAGTTTTAGTGATATTGATGTGTTATATACGAATGCGAAGCTCGATGAATCGTGGCAAAATATGCTAACAAGTAATGGGGTTGAAGTAATAACAGTATAGAAAAGCTAAAAGAAGACTATTTCTTAGTAAGTTGAGAAATAGTCTTCTCTTATTGTTTATATGTTGTTTTATTTTGTTTATTTGTTGTTTTTACAATTAGTTAACAAATTAACAACATTGTGTTAATAATGAACTCGTACAATATGAATTAGGAGGTGCAAGAATGCAAATAAAACTATCAAAAGCTGTGTTCTTTTTAATACCAGTTGGAATACCTCTAATCTTGTTTTGGATTATTCCGAATTTCATTAGTTTAGGTATTAGTTTTACTGATTGGGATTTTATGACGAATGATTTTAACTTTGTTGGTTTAGAAAACTATTTTAATTTATCTACACAAGATTCTTTTATGCAAGCATTGCTCAATACGTTTTATTTCGGAATTGGAACAGTCATTCCAACAATCGCATTGGGCTTAGGTTTCGCATTATTCTTCCGAAAAAAATTTAAAGGTTCCGCATTGTACCAATTAATGATTTTTTCACCTTGGGTAACGCCAACAATAGCTGTATCCATTGTGTGGTCACTCTTATATGAACCTCAATTTGGAGTTATTAATAAAGTTCTAAACTTTTTCGGGATACCAGGTTTGGACTGGCTTCAAAGTAGTCAAACAGCGATGTTAGCAGTCATTATAATGACAGTTTGGAAATTAGTTGGTTGGACGATGATCTTCTATATCGGCGCATTAGAAAAAGTTCCAGATAGTTTATATGAAGCAGCTAGTATTGATGGAGCAAATTCATGGCAGAAATTTCGATATGTAACACTGCCAATGGTTTCATCAACAACTTTCTTCTTAGTTGTTGTCAATACAATTTCTTCAGTGCAGGCTTACGATCAAATAAAAATTTTAACACAAGGTGGACCTAGTGGTTCGACGCGTACGTTACTTTATTTATTCTTCCAACAAGGGTTTGAACAATTTGATATGGGATCTGCAACAGCAATCGCATTTATCATACTAATCATTACAATACTACTATCTGTTATAAACAAAATAATAGGTGACAAGTGGGTGAACTATTAAGGTGAATAATATGAAAAAAGGTCCATTAATCGTAAAGCATCTCTTTCTAGCGTTATCAAGTATACTATTTATTTTTCCATTCATATGGATGGTGCTTGGTTCGTTTAAAACATCTAGTGAAGTATTACAAGGAGGTTTTTGGCCTAAAGAATTTCACTGGGAAAATTATCGGCAAGTATTAGACATACTACCATTTAACACATATTTATTTAATAGTTTTTATACATCTTTCATCATTACTATATATGTGCTTGTTTCATCTGCACTGTTTGCTTATATGTTAGCATTTTACAAGTTTAAAGGTAAAAATATTACATTTAGTGTCGTGATGGCAACCTATATGATCCCTGGAGCTGTATCGTATGTTCCTGTATATGTAATGTTAGGGAAGTTTGGTTTGCTTGATTCACATTTTGGATACATGATTTCTATGGCTGTTAGCGTATTCGGTATTTTCTATTTGAAACAAACGTTCCACAAAGTTGGTTTTGAAATAGTAGAAGCAGCCAAAATTGATGGAGCGAGTGATTGGCGAATTCTTTGGAAGATTATTTTTCCAATGACACGATCATCATTTGTAACTCTAGGATTGGTCACATTTATTGGTAACTATAATAATTACATTTGGCCAGCTCTTATTTTGAAAGATAATACACAAAAACTAATTACGAATGGAATTGCTGATTATTTCATTAATAGTTCTTTAGGACGAGATTGGTCACACATTATGGTTGCAAGTACAATCGCAACGGTGCCGCTCTTAATCGTATTTTTAATTCTACAAAAATGGTTCTTATCTGGTGTTACTGATTCAGGAATAAAGGGGTAATTAAATATTAAAGGAGATATGTGGGATGAAAAAACTATTCATGCTTCTAACAGTTTTAACATTGTTTGTTAGTGCACTTGCGGGTTGTTCAGGCGGAAAAGGAAGTACGGTTAAGGCAAGTAAAGAAGGCGAGAAGGTTGTTGTTCCATTCATTAATGGAGTAGGTGGTTCTCTTGCAGATCGTGTAGATAAGATTGTGGAAGAATACAATAAAAGTCAGGACAAATATGTAGTGAAAACGACAAAAGCGGGTAGCTACGATGAGTCATATCAAAAGCTACAAAGTGGATTTGCAGCGAATAACCAAGAAGCAATTGCATTACTAGGTTCAGATGTCATTCAAGAATATGTTAAAAAACAGTTAATCGTACCTTTAGATGAATCTGTTAAAAATGATAATAATTTCAAAAAAGAAGATTACGGAAAAGGTTTTATGGAGCAAGCAACAATTGACGGAAAGTTATATGGAATTCCGTTTTACGGTACAACACAAATCTTTTATTACAATAAAAAAGCATTAGCGGAAAATGGCTTTACAAAAGATGATTTAAAGACGTGGGAAGGTGTAGAAAAGGTAGCAAAAACAGTCGCAAAACGTGGTGAAAATGGAAATGTAACATATGCGGGCTGGATGCCAATGTGGGGAACTTCCAATTTAATTGATGCGGTTCGCAGTGCTGGCGGTAATGTATTAAGTGAAGATGGTAAAAAAGTATTAATTAACGATGACACTTGGGTTTCGGTATGGGAGAAATTCCGTACATGGCTACATGAAGATAAAATTATGAAAATACATTCAGGTGGTACTGGATGGGAATATTGGGATAAAACTGTAATTGATTTAGTTGAAGGTAGAACATTAGGATTTACAGGATCATCTGGTGATCAAGGATTTGTTTTTAAATCATTAGGAAAAGGAATGACGGAAGAAGAACGCCTTAACACATTTGAAGCATTACCTCAGCCTGCTTGGGGTAATAATAAACCAGCGCCAAAACTAGAAACATATTTGTTCACATTAACGAGAAATATTGATCCAGAAGTAGCAAAAGGTGCATATGACTTTATGAAATTTGCGACAAGTACGGAGAAAACGGCTGAATGGTCAATGGCAACAGGCTATATTCCTGTTCGTAACAATGTAACAGAGTACGGTCCATATGCTGAATTTGTTAAAAAACAACCACAAGCATTAGTTCCGTTAGAACAAGCCAACAATAATGGAGTGGGACCATTTGTAGATCCAACGGGCGGAAAAATCAATGACGCTTTAAATGTAGCAAAAGATAAAGTAGAGATTGAAGGGGTTCCAGCAAAGAAAGCATTAGATGAAGCAGCTAAAGTTGCGCAAGAAGAGTTAGATAAAATTTTGAAAAAGAAGAAGTAAACCTGTTTGTAGTACGAACGTGAGGTGCTTTTGAACGAAGGAAGTGCCTCTAAAATTCACTTGAAAAGGTGTGAGAACTATGATCGAAATAACAAGTACGATAACACTCTCTCCATTCGTAAAAAATAAACACTGTTTCCAAATGGATGAAACTGATATTACAAACTTTACATTAACAATTGATCAAGGGGATAGCCGAAAAATTCCGCTTTTACTAATCTTAAGAGATCCTAACGGTTATGTACGTATACAATATCAAACTCCAATTGTAAATGAAAAACTAGTCGTTTCGAAAGATCCAAAGTTTTGCTCTGCTGGTTGTATTGGAGGAGAAATACAGTCAGGTAATTGGGAATTAGAAGTCATATATATCCCTCATTGTGCAAAGAAAGTAGTGAAATTTACTGGAGAAAAAGTTGACTACACAGTAAATATAGTAGTAAATGATCAGTTGGAACGAAAGTATAATAGAGAGCATTTTTGCAAGGAAAATGTTTTTATCGATGAAGATCGTTTTAATAAGGTAGTAAATGAAGAACATCGCTGGTACAAAGGGGATTTTCATGAACATACAGATTTAACAGATGGCGAGATAGATGATGAACTTGGAATGAAAGTATGTGAAAAACAAGAATTAGATTTTTTATATGCGACGGAGCACAATATTGTTATGCCATCTTATGAAAAAGGAAACACATTAATTATACCATCTATGGAACTTACAACTCCTTATGGTCATTACAATATATTTGGCATAAGAGAATTTGTTGATTTTACAGAGTATGTAGATGAATCATTTAGTGCTGAAAAAATGAATGTACTATTTTCATTCATGAAAGAAAAAGGGTATTTATTGAGTGTGAATCATCCATTTATGAAGCCTTGGGCGAACCAAGTTAATATTAACTTAGAAAATGTTCATACGATGGAAATTATGTGTGATCCAACGTATAAAAAAAGTAAATCATCTACTTTAGAAGCTTTGCGTTGTTTCGATCAAATGTGGTCAAATGGTCTTAAAATCTGGGGAATAGGAGGAAGTGACTCTCATTTACATCCGTCTAAAACATTCCCAGGATCAAAAGACCCATCCATTTACGGTGATCCAGGAACATATGTATTATGTAACGGTTTATCAATTAAAAACTTGAAATTTGCGATTCAAAAAGGAAGAATTTATTTCTCTCGATTTAGAAAACTAACGATAGATATTCAAAACGAAGGTGAAACGATTGCTGTCGGAGATGAGGCTAAAGGAAATATTATTTATAACGTTCAAGCAGATAAACCGTGTGAGTGGAGATTACTTATAAATGGAAGAATGATTGAAAAAGAATACGGAAGCGATGTAACCTTTGCATTCACTTTAAATGAAGGGGCGTACGCTAGAGTTGAGGGATGGGAAGAGGACGAATTAGTAGCGTTTATTAATCCTATTCATAATAAAGTTCAGAATAAAAATATAAAAATATGGAATGAAGTTATAGGGGGAATAAAAGGTGAATAAAGCGATTATTTTTGATAAAGATGGCACATTAATACAGTTAGATTCAGTTTGGTACAAAATTGTGCATCGTGTGTTAGATGATATATTTCAAACGTATCCAAATGAAAAAAGTAAACGAGATGACTACTTAACGATTATTGGTATGAATGATAACGATTTTGAGAGTACGAGTTTACTAGCTTGTCGCACAAATTACTTTATTGCGGCTGCATGGTATTCGTTATTAGAAAATCAATATGTGGATAAAGAGAATTTTATTCAAAATGTATGTCTTCTATTCAAAAAGTACTCTACAGCAGATGATCTTGTATTTACAGAAGTGGAAGGTGCAAAGGAAACGTTACGATATTTAAAAGACAATGAATATATTATTGGGGTTGTTACGGCAGACGATGTTGATGCAGCTATTCATTCTCTGAAAATGACTGAGTTATATGATTATGTAGATTTTTTAGGTGCAGATGATGGTGTGAATAGAACAAAACCTGAAAGTGACTTTTATCATATGTTTAAAGAAAAATTTTCACTAACTGAAGAAGATGTGCTTATGGTAGGTGATACATTAACAGACGTTACATTTGCAAGAAATAGTAACATTAAAGTAGTGGGCGTCTTATCGGGTGCGAGCAGGAAGGAAGATTTAGAAGGAAAAGCGGATTATATTTTAAACAGTATGAAGGATATTTCGAAGATTTTATAATTCATGTCATCATAATTTTTAACAATATCTATAAATATAGCTCGAATTCTAGGAGGATATTATGGCTCAACTATCATTCAAAAACATTTACAAAAAATATGATCATGATGTGACAATCGTAAAAGATTTTAACCTAGAAGTAAATGATGGAGAATTTATCGTTTTGGTTGGCCCTTCAGGGTGTGGGAAATCTACAACATTACGTATGATTGCAGGACTTGAGGAGATTTCAGAGGGCGACTTTTATATTGATGGAAAGCGTGTAAATGATGTTACACCGAAAGATAGAGATATTGCAATGGTATTTCAAAACTATGCACTTTATCCGCATATGAGTGTGTATGAAAACATGGCATTTGGATTAAAACTACGAAAATATAGTAAAGAAGAAATTGACCAACGTGTGCAACATGCAGCAAAAATTCTTGGGCTTGAGCAGTATTTAAGCCGGAAGCCAAAAGCACTTTCAGGTGGTCAGCGTCAGCGTGTTGCCTTAGGCCGAGCGATTGTTCGAAATGCAAAAGTATTTTTAATGGACGAGCCTTTATCAAACTTAGATGCGAAGTTGCGTGTTCAAATGCGTGCTGAGATTACAAAATTACACAGGCAGCTGCAAACGACATCTGTATATGTCACGCATGATCAAATTGAAGCTATGACGATGGCGACGCGCTTAGTTGTACTAAAAGATGGGATTATACAGCAAGTCGGTACACCGAAAGAAGTGTATGATAATCCAGAGAATGTATTTGTCGGCGGATTCATTGGCTCTCCTGGAATGAATTTTTTCAAAGGAGTATTAACAGATAATGCAGTTATGATTGATAAGTGGAAAATTGAAGTGCCAGAAGAGAAGATGAAAGGCTTGCGAAATAAGGGCTATACGAATAAAGAAATCATAATAGGAATACGTCCAGAAGACTTTTATTATGGAAAAGAAATCGAGGATTTACCATATAACGCAAAAGTAACGGTATGTATTGATGTAGCAGAATTAATGGGGGCAGAAACATATCTATATTCTAACATTAATGGCCAATCCTTTGTTGCACGTGTGGACACATCTTTAGATGTGCAAAGTCAATCAAATATAGAGCTCGGTTTAAACATGGACAAAGTGCATTACTTTGATTCAGAAACTGAGAAACGAATTGTTTTATAGATAATAATTAATATGATTATACCTTTAGAATTTCTTAAACTACTACCAATAAATGAATAGTAAAAAGCCGATTATCCTTTAGATTACAGGAAATCGGCTTTTTTATATGAAAAATCGCTTAGCGTACGAAAATCGCTTTTTGTTGGCAATGCCCTGTCACAATCAAGCTGAGAAAAACAAATAATCCAAAACGAGAAAATTCTTAAGTTGATGGATGTGTGATGCTACTCCTATGTTAAGGTTCGATTCATTTGAAACAGCAACCTCTATATTGAGTGGTGTTAAAGCGACGTATATGATAAAAAAGATGTATCGCTTGTAAAAAAATGCATCACCTTGAATGAGCTAATACGACAAGAATTCGTATCGGGCCTAATTAGGGAATGCAGTACAGATTAGTATATAGTATACAAGCATTCCCTTTCTATAAATACGGTATGTTTTTAATATAATTAAAAGAAAATTT
>NZ_JBALMG010000181.1:0-7384 GCF_036963225.1 Bacillus sp. JJ783
GAGGGAATTCTATAACAAGTTAATCAAAAGTGTATAGAATTTAATGAAGTAAGAGGTTATAAATAGTGGTAGTTTGTGGAATCCGACTGTCACTATTTTTGTATTCGCATACGGCTATGTAATTTAAGTAGAGTGTTGAAAATTTTCCAGAAACGAAAAATCATATAAAGAGCATATTTTAGCTCTAATCCTAATGATTTAAATAATAGACTAGAGGATTATGAAATAGAAAAGGTAAATGAAATATTTATAAGATTGGGATATGTAGCAACTTTTGATAAGAAGGAGAAATTTTTCAAGATAGGTGTTTTAGATCATTCTCCAAATTATATGATATGGTTTAATATAATTTTAGAACATGGAATGACAGAGTTTGTATGGGTTGTATATCATAATAATGAAGTAAGATTAGGGAGTCCTTGGAGTGTTTACTCAAGGTTATTGATGAATGCAAGTGAAAGAATAAAAACGCCAGTATACCGAAACTATATAGAATTAGAGGAAATATTAAAAGAGGCATTTTTAATGTATGATGATGTTAAAAGTGAAATAAGTAATGTGTATAGTAAAACCTACAATTGAAAGTGGTAAGTAATAAGATACTGTAAATTATTATACATAAGTGATTAATATGCTCAAAACATTATTATTTTGTATTGAGCATTTTTTTATTTTGTTAAAAAATACTTTGTGTGAATGCAACAATCAGATGAAAATAGGAGGGAATAAAAAGGATGAATATACAAGATGTTATGAAACAGTTACACCAAACAATAATTAGTAGGAATTTAACAACGTATCGGGAATTATTTGAAAGTACGAATAGTAATGAAGTGACTAATCCCCTATTAGAAGGATGTAATGAGATTATATACGGGGCGTTCTAATGAAAATAAAGCGATATTATTTAAAATATTGGAACAAATAGAAGTGGATACTGTATCTACAGTTTTAAGAATAATAGATGAAAGACTGCGTATTGAAGATGAAGAGTTGGATTTTCAATTGACTATTAATGGTGACTTACAGTATTTATTTTTAGAGCATGATGAAAAAAATAGAAACTAGGAATATTTTTAAGAGGTATAGAAGGTGGGGGACAATTAACTATGAAAATTTATTATTGTGACGAGTGGTCAGATACTAAAAAGAAGCCTTGGAATATAATTGATGAATGTAAAGCATACTTGTGTCATCAAAATCACGAACCATATACGGCCATGCTAACTGAGGGTGAAAAGGTTAAGTATGTTATAAATGTTACAAAAGACTGGGTTTCAGTTGGTTTTTATGATGACTTAGTTCGTAAGTATTTAAATTATGATTTTGAAGTTATAAATGATAATAGAATTTTCTTAAGAACAGCTATGTATTGGGAATATGATGATGCGACTGAAAAAGAAAACACTCGCTTAATTTTGAATTTCCGCGAAAATGGTTATACAGTAATGGAAAAAATGGATGTAAATACTGGGTTAGTAGAGGAACGAGAGGTTCATGATAATCTTGAAAATAACTGGGATGTATTTCCTGAATTCGCTCAGTATTTTCAATTGTGCAGGGAAGAAAGATAATGTATTTATATAAGATGTCAAACAGCTAAAACGAAAATTTCCGGAGTCAAGCACTTCATTGTCAACGTATGACAATAGGTGCTTTTTTACGTGCAGTGAAGAAAAAATATAAGTTTTCTTTTTACTCTATTTCATCTTTGAATTACATGTTATAATTTGGAAGATATATTTTCTTAATTTTTAGATAATTTAAAGGTGGTAGATTACTATATGAGTACATTAAAGAATATCACTAACAATATTTCGAAGGTTATTATAGGAAAAGATGAATCGATTGAACTGGCAGCTATAGCTCTTATAGCAAGAGGGCATATTTTATTAGAAGATGTACCCGGCACGGGAAAAACAACATTAGCGAAAAGTTTGGCGAAAAGTGTGGATGCGAAATTTCAAAGAATTCAATTCACAGCTGATACTTTGCCAGGCGATGTTATTGGTCTCGAATATTTTGATGTGAAGGAATCGGAATTTAAAACGAGATTAGGGCCTATTTTTGCAAATATAGTATTAGTTGATGAAATTAATCGAGCTGTACCGAGAACGCAATCTTCGTTACTTGAGGTTATGGAAGAGCGTACTGTTACGATTGCGAAACAGACACATTCATTACCAGAACCTTTTTTAGTTATTGCAACGCAAAACCCTCTTGAATCGGCTGGTACATTTCCTCTACCAGATGCTCAATTAGACCGATTTTTACTTACTATACGCCAAGGTTATCCTACGAGAGAAGCAGAAAAGGAAATGATGAATCGCTTCCAAACGAATGATCCGTTAGAAACGTTACATTCTATTATTTCAAGTGAAGAAATTATTACGGTGCAAAAACGTACAAGGGAAGTGTTAGTAGGGAATGATGTGCAAGATTATCTTCTTGAAATCATTGAGGCAACGCGTAAGCATGAACTGATTGAAATTGGTGTAAGCCCGCGAGGTACATTGGCATTTATGAGAGCGATTCAAGCACGGGCAATATTAAATGAAAGAGATTACTGTACGCCAGATGATATTAAGACGCTTGCTGCAGCCGTTTGTTCTCACCGGTTAACGTTAACGATTGAAGGGGAGATGAAAACGACGAAGGAACAAATCATTAAAGAAATTCTTGGTGCGATTGGTGTGCCAGTGGAGAATGTACGATGAAACAACAGCTCGTGTATACACCGTTAGCGGAACCCTTTGTAATAGGAGTTGTATCAGTTGTAGCCGTTATTTTATGTATATTCTCAAGTAATCTATTGTTCTTATCTTTCGTATTTTTGTATTTAATTTTAATAGGTACTGCGCATGTATACATACGTAAAGTATCTCGCGTTAACTGGGAATACAATCAAGGTAATTCGAACGTTTTTATAGGTGAAACGAATACGTGCAAAATAAAAATTTCAAACAACTCGATATTTCCTATTTTCAATATCGTATTTCGATTTAAATGTGAAAATAAGCTAACTTGGGATCATGAGGAGCTAAACAAAAATCATAGTACAGGTTCAAATTATTATGTGAATTTTAATATAAAAGGTGGAGAGACAGTTTCATTTGATATGCAAGCTATAGCACTAAAAAGAGGTATCGCGAAATGGGAAGAAGTTGAAATTGTTATTACGGATCTTTTGGGATTTATAACGAATCACATAACATATAGTCAAGTTGATACACCGTCCTATTTAGTTTTGCCAGCTGTTCCGAAAATACAAGTACCTGAATTACAAGAATGGTCACGTGGATTTCGAAAAGCAATGTCTTCTCCGCTATATGATGAAACGAAAGTAATGGGAGTGAAATCTTATGAAAATGAAGATTTTCGTTCTATCCATTGGGGTGCAACAGCAAAAACAGGGACGATAACTGCGAAAAAATATGAACGGACACAATCTGATAAATATGCGATTTATCTTAATTTACAAAATAAAAGTGGCGTTTCTTTACGAAATGATATTGAAGAGCTTATTGAATTAACCGCAGGCATATGCAAACAATTGCTCATGCAAGATTGTTCATTTGAATTATGGATTAATAGCGTGAACGATAACGGATTGTTGCATGTAAAAAACGGGGATAATCGGAAACATTTGCAAAATGTATTAAAGGTACTTGCCTCAATATCGGATCAGGATACGCCTGTATTATCTTCTTATTTTTACACAGCTGGATTTCGTCGAAAGGAATTGGGTGCGGTTCCTTTAATTCTTGGTACTTCTCCAAAGAAATATAGTAGAACGAATAAATGGATTGTAATTAAAGAATAAGAAAGGGCTTATGTCATGGTTAATAAAAAGCGGTATATGAAAGTGAAGTTTTGGAGTGTAAGAGCTTTAATCATACTTTTCTTTGCGATTTGTGCAATATCGTTATCACAAGGTGTGGTGCATGTACAAGACATAGTAAAAGAGCGTTTTTTTAGTGAGAAGAAATCTGAAAAAATTTATAAGGAAACAATAAACAATGAAAATAATGAAGATTATGGCACTGGCAGACCTTTGGAAAATACAAAAGTAGGAGAAAATAGGGATAGGACGCCAACGGGTAAAAAATTTAAAGGTTTTAAAAAGGAAAATTCATGGGGAGACGTATTTTCTTTTCTTTCAAATTCATGGATTACTGTAGTTTTTTATGTAGTTATTGCAGCGGTAATTACATATTTTCTTTATAAATCAGTTAGGAAAAAGTTAATGAAATCAGAAATAGAACAGGAAAAACAATCGGTAACGAAAGAATATACGGTAAGAACCGAAAAAAACGAGAAAGTGAAGCGTCGGTTAAAGCGACCATTACCTACAGATACGATAAGGAAAGCGTTAGTTGAATGGGAAAGGACTTTACCATTTCATGAACAGAGAAGGTCTTATGAAACGATACAACAATGGTTAAAACGAATATGTCGAACGAGAGATATTATTCCGATATATGAGTCTGTTCGTTATGGTGAAAAGATCTGTTCGGAATTAGATGTAGAGAAAACAATGAGGTGGATAAATCAGGATGAGAAGGTGGAGGAATAGATATTCACCTTTATTTTTTATATGCTCTTTTTTGAAAACTATAGGTATTGTGTTTAGAAAAATTCAAATAAGCTTTAAGGTTATATAGAATACTTTAGTTAGTTAAGGACATCTTGGTTTATTCAAACTATTAGTTTCTATCAAGTCGATTTAAATGAAAATACTAGTATATTGATTTGGAGTTGAGTACATTGGGACAAAATCAGTTTAGATGGAGCAATGAACAATTACGAGAGCATGTTGAAGTAGTAGATGGTACTAGAAGTCCGCACATTCTATTAAAGAATGCGACATATTTAAATCCGTACATACGTGAATGGACTGTTGCAAATATTTGGATCTATGATGACCGAATTGTATATGTGGGAGAAAAATTTCCAGAGCAATTACATGAATGTGAAGTCGTTGATTGCGAGGGGAAGTATATAGTTCCAAGTTACATAGAACCGCATGCGCATCCATATCAGTTGTATAATCCAGAAACGTTAGCAAATCATGCGATGCAATTTGGGACAACAACTTTCATTAATGATAATCTAACTTTATTTTTCACATTACAGCGTGAAGTAGCGTTTCGTTTATTAGATGAATTTAAAAAGATTCCTGCAAGTATGTATTGGTGGTGTCGTTTTGATGGACAGACTGAACTGCAAAATGGGGAATCTTTATTTAATAGTGAAGAAATAATGGAGTGGCTGAAGCATGAAGATGTTCTTCAGGGCGGCGAGTTAACTGCATGGCCCAAATTATTAAATGGTGATGAGGAAATGTTAAATTGGGTACAGGAAACAAAGTGGTTACAGAAGAAAGTAGAAGGTCATTTTCCAGGTGCGTCTGAAACAACGTTAGCGAAGTTAAAGTTATTAGGTACGGATTGTGATCATGAGGCGATGACAGGGCAGGAAGCATTAACACGCCTTATGCAAGGTTACACCGTTTCTCTTAGAAATTCTTCTATCCGTCCAGATTTAGAAATTTTAGTAAAAGAATTGCTAGAACTAGGTGTTAAACAATTTGATAGATTCATTTTCACAACAGACGGTTCGCATCCGTCATTTTATGAAAACGGAATGACAAATAGATTGATAGAAATAGCGATTAAGCAAGGGATACCAGTTATAGATGCCTATAATATGGCAAGTTATAACATTGCTCGTTATTATAATATGGAGCATTTACATGGTGCGATTGCCACAGGTAGAATCGCCAATATTAACATTTTGGAAAGTAAAGAAAACCCGGTGCCGATTAGTGTAATTGCAAAGGGGCGATGGGTGAAGCTTGACGGAGTAAACAAAAATGAATCATTACGTATAGAATGGGATGAATTTCAAGTAACCCCTCTACAACTAGACTGGTCTTTAAAGAAAGAAGATATGATTTTTTCTGAAACAACAGGTATAAAATTATTAAATGATGTTATTTCAAAACCATATGTAACTGAAATCGACTTAAACGGTGAGGAACTTTCTATTGATCATGATGAATGTTTCCTTATGATGATTGCTCGTGATGGCACTTGGCGAGTGAATACAGTTGTGAAAGGTTTTGCGAAAGAATTAGGAGGTCTTGCAAGTTCTTATTCTGGTACAGGTGACATCATTCTTATTGGAAAAAGTAAAGAAGATATGCTTACAGCTTTTCATAGAGTAAAAGAGCTAGGTGGCGGTATGGTAATAGCGGAAAGAAATGAAGTGTTACACGAAATTGCATTACCGTTGCTCGGGATTATGTCCGATTTAAAAATGAGCGAATTAATACATAAAGAGAAAAAAATGGTGAAATTACTACAAGAGCGAGGATATGCCTATAACGATCCAGCATTTACGATTTTATTCTTTTCTGCGACGCACTTGCCTTTTATAAGGGTAACACCTATAGGATTATATGATGTGAAAAGTAGTATGGTACTCGCTTCGCCGATGAAACTGATAAATCAATATTAAAAGGAAAGGTCCTATAAAAAGTCTATTTTATAGGACCTTTCACATTCCTAGCATAAGAATATCCTAAGCCTCAAATAATATAGTATCTAGATCATTTGAGGTGATACGTATATATGAAAAAACTATTGTATATTTTAAGCGTATTTGTTTTATGTGTATCTATTCAACACGTTGTACATTCCCAATCAGATGCACCAAGCTTATCTTCGGATTGTCTCGAAGAAAGAAAAGTTCGAGATGAAAAGTATGTGAAAAATATAATGAGGGATATTAGATCCACGTTTAATTTGAATTTTGATGAAAATAGCTTTTGGGAAGTTGATAAAAGAGATTTAGAAGCTGCACACTTCATGTATGGTGGCCGGGTTGATGATACTTATTATAATTCGTTAACTAAAGTTTTTGAAAGTGGTGGATATAGAGGAGAGCCTAGGCTGTTTGTAAAGCCGCTTGAAGCATTTTTACTTTATAAAGAAATAGACGATACAAATGTAATAAAACATCTTGAACTTGAAAAAGGGGAATGGGTTGTTACCGAAACGAAAAAGAAGCAAGGGAAAATGGTGGAATACAAACCGTTACAATGTGAAAAGGATTATCTGAAAAAGAGAAATGAGTATCATAATATGAAATGAAATACTAATTAATGTTGTTTTTATCAGCTGAAAGGTTGCTATAGAAGAAGGTAAGTATACATATTAACCTTATGTATACTTACCTTCTTTTTTTTGAGGTTATTAACATTTGGGATGGTGTATATTGCAAATTACTTGCTAGTAAATGTGCTTATAATTTCCAACGAATCCTTCATCGTAAAAAGAGGAGTTTGTGTCAAAAGATTTATACACTGCTGAACCACTTA
>NZ_JBALMG010000182.1:0-12932 GCF_036963225.1 Bacillus sp. JJ783
ACAATCAGCCTTTCATGTATAGTACATGAAAGGCTGATTGTTTTTCGCTACACTTTTTTATGTATACAGTATATCCCTGCTATAATAAAACAAATTGAAATTACCGATAAAATTGCACCCTGGATTTCATAAAATGCAGTAAAGAATTTTCCGCTTGGTCTATCCCAAATTTCTAATGAACCCGCGTAAATTGCGGAAGTTATATATGTAAGACCGAATAGGAGAACTCCCGAAAGAACATAGGTTACTCCACTATTTTTCATTATTAGCTCACCTCCATTAATTCTATTTGTGAATAAAACAAAAAAGACCTTTATACGTTAAAGATCTTTTTCATCTTATTTTTGTTACAAAAAACGCCAGAATCTAAAACAAAAACTTACTTTAGGATAAAACATTTCTATATACAAATTAAATACTACAAGCATCTTCTCGATTAACATTTTTCACATTAAATATCTCTTGCAATATGCGGTTTACTATAATGGCTTGTTCCACCACCGCCTACTATTACTTTACCGCCTTTTTCAAAGATTAATAATTTTCTTGAACCATCAGAAAGTAAAACTACTACTTCCGCATTGTCACTTGTAGCCGTATATATTACATATCCACTTTTCGAAATACAAGTTGCCCAATTTTCATCAAATTCTGATCTTAATACTCGATTAGAATACACTTGATTTTCAATTCTTCCCGCCTGTTCATTTTCCAAATTTTTCTTAACTCCTTCCAAAGTTGTCATTTATATATAAATGACGGTTTCTCAATAAATTAGTGACCGTCCTTAATATAAATAGTATATGTAGTTAGTAGGAGAATGCTTGGACAATGAAAACGTAACAGCATTTAAGTATTTTACAATCGGAATTTTTCCTTAATCATTACAGCTACTTCTTTAGCACTCAAATGAGTATTATTAATTTTTATGTACTCTTCTTTTTCAATTTCACCATGAAGAGAGTTTAATCTATGTTTTTTCATCGTTTCTTTTAAATTTTTTTCAGACCATTCAATATCTCTTTTTTTTGGTTTATGCTCTAATCTATGTGGACTTTTATTCCGATCTAATCTTTCATCTAATTCTGCTTCGAGCTCTACAAAATATACTGCTGCACCTTTTGATTCAAAAATGCTTACTACATGATTTATATAATCCCAATCAGATTGAAGGTCAAATGCCCATACATATGTAAAAATCATTCCGTATAAATCACTTTTAGACACTTCTTCAAATATTTCATTACGAAACAAACTTACTAATCTTTTTGCTTCCTTTGTACTGTAATCAAAAAATGGACTTACTAAATCAATGGTCATGTGATTATGAAAAATTTTCAAATCTGTTAGTTTCGCTAATTCTTGTCCAACTGTCATTTTCCCGACTGCTTGTGGGCCAAATATTAAGATGAATTTCATTTGTTTTCCTCCGATCTTTCTCTATAAACAATTAAATAAAACATATCCTAAAATTGAAAATAAGGCAGTCGATGTTGTGTCGATTGCCTTATTTTCATGAATAGTTCCTATATTATTCTTTTCGTACAGCTTCAAAAGTAATAATTTGGTCTGCATTTGACGGTTGCTTTTCATAAACATAGTCAGCAGAGCAAGTAATGTCAGTGAAACCTATACTTTCTAAAAGGAGTTTAAACTCTTCTATTCCATACCACCGCATTGCAAAACGTTGTAGTTCAGTTTGTACTAACTTTCCTTTACTCCATTTTTCATATTTTAAATATGATACAGTTACTTGGTTAAGCCAATCTATTTCAATTGATTTATTTTCTAATGTAATCCCGTCTCCGCTTGGTAAGGAAAAAGTCGATGTATGAATCTCACCTGTCTTCCAATCATACGGAAGCCCAAGATCTACAATTAAACGCCCACCTGGATTAAGATGTTCATAAAAACATTTCAAAGCGTTTATAGAATCATCACGATTTTCAATTAAACAAAAGGATCCAGTAGGAATGATAATTGCCTCATATTTATGCGGCAGTGAAAATTGTTGCAAGCTTCCTTCATATAAATTAGGATGTATGCCTCTCTCTTTACACCGCTTACGGCAAGAATCTAGCATTTCAGGTGAATAATCTATCCCATCAACTTTAAAACCAGCTTCAAGAAGTGGTATAATGACACGCCCTGATCCTACTGCTGCTTCGAGAATTCTGCCCCCACAATTATTTAAACGTTCTTGGTAATACTCAATATCACCATTTAAAGAATAACCGACAGGTTTTGTGTAATCATAAAGTTCCGTACAAAGTCTACTATAAAAACTAAACATTTATTTTCTCCTCCGTTTTATATGTACGGAAGATTCTAATTTACTTAATCTTTCCGTACCTCAAATTTTAATGAAAATTCGAAAGAGCTGACTGTCATAATATATCACTCGCTTTCCATAGAATATAATCATATTGTATAGCATTCTCTTCAAAATGAACATATAAAATTCAAAATTCAGACTTATTCTGAAAGGAGGATATGATGAATTCATTAATTGGATTTCTTTTTCTTCTTATCGCTATTAATGTTCTAATTTTCTTTATAGCAAAAAAATATAAACGAATATGGAAAATAGCCAGTGGTATTTTCATTCTTTCTTCCCCCATTGTTTTCTTTGCCACTATGCACGTAATTGGTGAAAAAGTAGGAGATGGATTCGCTGGAGGATTTGCTGGGCTTACCTTTAGTGGACTTTTAATCATTAATGCAATTTTTTTATTTGTTATAAGCATTTTTGTATCTATCGATAGAAATTCATAATAAACTCCCCATGTTTGTAGGCATTTATATTTCAAAATTTAAAGAGCTTACTATGTAGTAAGCTCTTTATTAATAACTATTTATTTCACAATCGGCAATGTCACTTCACTCAATTTTACTGTAAACTTCGTGCCCGCTTTCGGTCTAATTGTATAATCGTAATCACTTGCGATTAAGACGACTCCTATTTGATGTCCTGCTTTAAATACATAATCATCTGGCTGCATGTCCCATGTAAATGTATAATCTTTACCAGGTTGAATCGCGGTTGAATTCTCTATACTATTTAAATTTTGTGGATCCATCCAGCCTCTCGTTACAATTTCAGGCTTCGCCCCGCCATAATCAACGAGTAATGCTGTTAAATTTGATACAGACCGATCAATATTCCCTTTAATTGAAATCTTCGGCGTACCGCTTATTCGCATATCTTTTTGCAGTACAGGCATTGTATATACTAATCGATTCGCTACTTCTAACTCAGGGTTTTCTACTAGTTGATTTGACTTTATTTTAGCATCATCTACTAATGAGAAAACATTGTTTACTGATCCCATACTTAATGGCAAGTTGACTGCTTTATTACTTAAATACATACGGATTTTTGACGGTACAGCCGCTGGATCTGGCCAATTTTTTATTTTTTGCCACGATTTATTTTCACGTTGTACATCTACCATCGGTTCATCCATAACTCCATTTTCAATTCCATATAACCAATAATCGAACCATTTATTTTGCGTTTGTTGCCAGTTATTACTTGATGTTCCTCCGTGTCCACCTTGGTGTAACCACATTTTACGAGGAACATTATTTTCGCCAAGAGCTTCCCACCACTGTGCGAACTGCTTCGTTTTTACATTCCAATCATTTAGCCCATGAACTACAAATACACTTGCTTTCACATTTTTTACATCTTTTACATAGTTACGTTTATCCCAAAAGTCGTTATAATCGCCTGTTTTACGATCTTGTCCAGCTGTTAGTTCTTTAATAATTTGCCCGCAAACTTCAGGGTTCTTTCTTGTTAGTACTGCTTCTGCCATATTATCTGTATCTTCTCCTTGATATCCACCTGGCGCAATTACTGCCCCATTTGCACGATAATAGTCATACCAACTACTAATCGCTGCGATTGGGATAATTGTTTTTAACCCCTCAACTCCAGTCGTTGCGACAGCATTCGGTAACGTACCATTATAAGAAACTCCTGTCATTCCTACATTTCCCGAAGACCAATTTGCATTTACTTCCTTACCATCCTCTGTATATGCTTTCGCACGCCCATTTACCCAATCAATGACAGACTTCGTCCCAAGTATTTCTTGTTCATCTCCAGTTGTCGGACATCCATCTGATTTTCCAGTTCCGATACTTTCGCCTAAAATGACTGCATATCCTCTCGGAACATAATAATTACCATACGATCCAAGATTAACTGCCCCATACGGTTTTCCTTCATACGCATACAATTCTTCATCAACATTATAAACAGGAACATCTTTTAAACCAGATCGATATGGACTCATTTCATAAATAACAGGAACTTTCACATCTGGATTCGTCTTTGGACGCATAACCTTTACTGATACACGATCTTTTTTACCATCTCGATCACTATCAACTTCTGTCTCTACAAATAGATTTTCAATAATTGCCTCATCAAGAGAATAGATTGGTTTCGTCATCCCATTTTCCAATTGAATTTTTGTGTTTGGAGTTAAAGCTTCTGAAACTTGACCATTTAACTTAACATTATTCTCCTTTGCGGAGATCCCTTCTTTATTTTCTGCATGTGCAGTCATACTAGAAACTCCTGAAGTAATTGTTAAAGATACTATAGCTGAAAGTGTTATTGCTAATTTCTTTTTCCTCATGCCCTTCCCTCCCCATATATTCCTTCTCTTACTATACATCAAAAATACAGAAAATTCAGTTTATATTTTATAGAAAGTTGAGAAATTTGTAAAATATTCGAATCTTTCAAGATAATAGAAAAGGAACTAATAACAATTAGTTCCTATCTATATACATATAAAATTGTATTTCCCCATCTACTACCGAAACCCCGTATTCAAATCCATGTCTTTCTAAAATACTTTTTACAATCGCTAGTCCTAATCCAGTACCTGATTTCTCTTTACTACGAGAAGATTCTAATACGTAAAAAGGTTCCCAAATTTTATCTATCTCTTTAACGCCCTCAGCAGCAATACCATTTTGAATTTGAAAATACACAACGTCATTTTTCTCTTCTAATGTGATTTTTATATTTTGATTCGTTGTATATTTTATCGCATTAGAAATTAAATTTTGAAAGACCATTCTCATTTTATTTAAATCAGCATAAACAATTGTATCACCAACATTATAGTTTACTTGCAACTTGATTTCTTTCGAATCCAGTTCAATTTTATGCTTATCTATTATACTTTGGACTAGTGGTTCAATAGGGAATTCTTCTTTTTGTAAAATATCTCTTTCTAGTTTAGAAAATCGCAATAACTCTTCAATTAAATTTGAAATTTGATCTGTTTGTTTAATAATTGTATCAACATATGTGCCATCATCTAAACCATCTTTTATTCCCATAGAATATGCTTTTACTAATGCGATTGGTGTTTTTAATTCATGAGTTACATCGCCCATAAATCGTTTTAAGTGGTCATTTCGATCTGTTAAATCTTGATGTGCTTCATGTAATTTATCACTCATGATGTTAATACTATTTGCTAAATCACCTATTTCATCATTCGTTTTAACTTTCGTCCGTTTAAATTTCAGACGTGAAATATCTTCTGCGACATCACTTAATTCTTTCAGTGGAGTAGTGATTGTTTTTGAAAGAATCCAAACGAGCACGATAATAAGAAAAATCGAAAATCCTAAAATGTATAAATAAAATGAATTAAGTGTTTTTATCACTTCATTTGAATTTGCGATAGAAACCCCTACTAAAATTAACTTATCTTCTTTCGCAATGTACTTTACAAAAAAACTAGATTTGATCTTCTCTTGATCATAAATTTTATTTGATTGACCGACGTTCTTCACTTTCATTATTTCTTCTTTTGTAATCCAAAGTTTGTTTAGTGCCACTCTCTTTTTTGTAAGTTGCATGCGTAACGCTTCATTAATAGCATCTTCTGAATTATTTATTGATGTATATGCAATCGTAACATTACCTTCATTTTCAATGCGATTTATAGCATCATCAAGTTCTTCACGCGGTATCGACTGTATTTGCGCTGTAATGCCTTCTAGGCTTTCACGTGTTTTGTGCACATTATATTTTGGTAAAAAATAGTTAATTAATAATAAAGAGATGGCAAAAATAAGGATGACTGTTAAAGAGATACTGAAAAATAACTTTTTACCGAGCTTATTCACACTCTTCCTCCAGACTATATCCTAAACCACGATGTGTCTTTATAATGTTTTCTCCTATTTTTTTACGTAATCTTCTTACATGCGTATCAACCGTTCGCTCTTCCCCAAAATAATCAAATCCCCAGACGATATCTAACAACTTTTTCCGCGTTAAAATCGTGCCTTTATGATTTAAAAAGCACTTTATTAATTGTAATTCTGTCTTTGTAATGTCTAATTCTTTCGCATTTTTATATACTTTATTTTTGGTGAAATCTATTTTTAAATCTTGAACTTGAATAACATCTTCATGCTGCACAAGCTTTTTCGCTCGGGTTATTAGCACTCCTGGATGAAATGGTTTTTTTACATACTCATCTGCCCCGCTTTGAAGAGCTACTAATTCATCTTCACTTTCACTTTTCGCAGTAAGCATTAATACTTTCACACTTGAATTCTTTTTTATTTCCTGACAGACAGTAATACCACTATTTTTCGGCATCATCCAATCTAAAATAGCTAAGTCAATTTTCTCATCATAAAATATTTGAAGTGCTTCCTCTCCATCCTTCGCTAATAAAACTTCGAAGCCTTCTTTTTCAAAATATGCTTTTAAAATTTTCAGCATATCTTGTTCATCATCTGCGATTAATACTTTCATTACATTTCCTCCATTACCTATAAGCAAATATCAATTTTATCATACAACTTCTTTGTTACATGAATGTGACATAAAAATATTTACAACGTTTGAGGGTATAGTAAGTGTGAGGTGTTGTTTCATGTTCAAAAAAATAGGAGTCATTACTCTGCTTTTCTTTTTATTATCAACAAATGCGTTCGCAAATACAAATAAACAAATTGAAGTATTTGATTGCAAAAAAGAAATGGTAGTCCAAAAACAATCTTTAGATGCGGCTATTCAAAAAGAAGCAGTTCAATTTGCAAAATCAATTACCGGTCCATTCAAAAACTTAAATGTCGTTCCGAAAGATGGACATATGATAAAAATCCCTTTATCTAAGCCTGTTTCTATTACAAATCAATGGTTACATACAACAATTGATGAAGTACTCATCCTTCTTCCACTTAATGAAAAACCTTATATTATGCTTTACGACGATGAGAATAATCCGCATTTTTATTATGTAAAAGGTGATCCGAAGGGATTATTGAAACAAATGAATATTAAATTATAATTAATTAAAGAAAGATCCCACAAGTATCATTCGCGGGATCTTTCTTTATCAGTTAACAAGTTGATTTTTTAATATGATTTTCATTTAAAAAATTCACAATCTTCCTTTTGTGATGGTTATCGTGATTTACAAATTCTTTAATAATATATATAAGAGAATACGGCGTTCCAGTATGAGGACAATGCGATACTCCATTGGCAGTTAAATGAGCCTTTCGCTTATCAATAGACAGTAGACTAAGCTCTTTTACGAGTAACTCTCTTTTAGCTTTTGCTTCTTCAATAAGTTTTATCTTAGATATACCTGATTTTACATAATTAGAGGCTAGTTTATTATATGTATCAAAGTCAGGGAACTCCATTCCCTGTCCATCTCTCACTGATGATAATGTCTCACGTAAAAGATAGTCATCCCCGTTCATAATATGAGATACGATCTCACCAACAGTCCATTTCCCCTCTGATATTGGTGTCATCCACAATTCTTCTCTCATACCTTTCAATGCATTTATCCAAATTGAATATTCATTGAAATCATTAATAATTTTATTTTCTCCCATCATCTAATTCCCCATTCTAATAATAGATTTAAATAAATCATACCATAAATCTACATAAAACAGAACAAGCGTTCCGTAAAAGGGCAAATAATAATTCACTACATCCTTTTATCTAAGTTTAGATAATGGCTTGTTGCTACATACATTGTCCCTTTCACAAATCCACTCGAAGTATAAAATTTGTCACCCTGTTCTGTATCTGTATGTAAGACAACAATAGTAAAATATTTTTTCGCATCGCTTATAATTCTCCCTAGCAGTAACCTCCCCAATCCTTTCTGCCGGTAATCTTTTGCAATGTAAAACCTTCTTAATCGACCAATTTTTTTATCTTTCGTATACGGATCTTGATTTAATCCCCCGATTCCAATTAACGTATCACCTCGAAAAATGCCGTATAAACATTCGCCTGTTTTACTAAACATATTTCTTTTACATTCATATTCATTTATTAATTTTAATAGGAAGTTAAAACCTTCTTCTTTACTTTCTTCGACAAGGTGATTGATCTCATGTTTTAGTAAATCTTCAATTTTCTTAATTTGAATATCTTGCAGCATAATTACCTACTCTTTCTATCGAAATCATTTCAGACTTCTTCTTTATCATAATTTAACCAATTAACCACTATAAGAATTGTATCTGCATAGAAATTAATATCATGTATTGTTTCTACTACTTGAATCGTTCCTAATTTCTGTTCTTCTTCGTCTGAACATTCAATTCGTAACGAGCGTTTTAAATTATATTCAAGCCATCCTAGCCTTCCTAAAAATCCAGCTGCTAATACTATTTTCCAGTTCGCGTGTAGTTCACCATATTTATTTTTATAGCCACTAATAAAAGAGGCGAATCTTTGTTTTTCAAGTTCACCTTGTTCATTTTTTGACCAGTAAATTGCGGTTTCAATTAAATCTTGCATCGGATTTATATAACCAGCTGATTCCCAATCAATAAGCACTGGTTTATTATTATTCCACATTACATTTTTAGGGTCTAAGTCTCTATGACTTATTACCTCTGATTTTGAAAGTATTTCAGATGATTCAATTGCTGCCACATTCCATTTTTTGAGGTTATCAAAATTTTTCAGTAGCAACTCATCCCATTCTAAGTGTTCTTCTTTCCCCCTTAGCAAATAATAATTCCAATCAATTAATTGGTCATTATCCAATCCATCACCCGTTATATCTAAATTCGAAAAATCCGTTTTATGTATTTCTGCAAGGGTTTCTCCAATCTTTTCACAGTGTACACTATTAATTTCATCGTCTTTCAGCTTTTCGCCTTCTATCCAATCAAATATGAGATAATACTGATCATTTATTTTTTGTATAGAATCGCCTTTAATTTTTTGGGCTGGGAGAGCTGATACCTTTATAGATACGAGAGTAGCTATCTTTTCTGAATTAATATAGTTTTGTATTGCCATTGGTCTAATCATTATTTGAGGATTTAATAGTTTTATCGCATACTTTCCTTTCGTTGTTTCCATGGCATACATCCTATGCAAAAGCCCACCACATATAGATTTTGGAACATTCAACATCTCGCCAAGTAAAGAGTTTTTGCATATGCTTTCAAAGTCTAAGTAATATTTGATAGCATCCATTTTCTCACCTGCTTTTTTATGTAATAGTTTAAAAACTAAAAATATAATTCTAGTAATAAACAAACCCATGCTCTGAAATATATTATTCTGAGCATGGGTTTGTTTGTTAGGTTATTCAATTCATTTCGTAAACATTCTTCATCTCAGGCAATATCACCTTTAACTCTATCAAATCATCTATTACTAAATCAGCATGAGCAAGCTCATCTTCTTTTGCAAAGTCAAAATTGCATCCAATCGCAATCAAGCCATTATCTTTAGCTGCATTTATATCAGATAAACGATCTCCAACTACCGCTGCCTCTTTTATATCGTATTTTTTCAAAATACTTTTTACTAAGTCACTTTTATTAAGCGACTGAATTTGTTCGATACTAAACGTTTCAGTAACCCATTGCTCTAAATCATAATAAGAGACGATTGCCTGTAAATATTCCGTTAAACCGTTACTAGCTATGTAAATTGAGCAATCATTTTCTTTTAAATAATTGAAAACCTCTTTTACATTCGGATATAAAGCACCTTTCCCACTCTTTATGTTTTCAATTAATCTTTCTAAGAAATATGCATCCGTTTGTTCTCTTACTTCATTAGAATGGTTCGGCAATAAAGCTTCCCAAACTTTTGGTAAAGGTACACCCATAATTTCACGGTATTTATCAATTGGTGTTACTGCATTCCATAATTGTAGTGACCGTAAATGATCAAAGGTATCATCTAGTGATAATTCTAAAATTTTATCTGTTTGAAATAAAGTTCCATCCATATCGAAAATTAGTGCTTGCAACATTTTATACTCTCCCATTCTTTACGTATTAACTACAATACAGTTTTACTCGAAATATGTTTAAGCATCTCAACAATAATTTCTGAACAATAATTCGCGGCCGTTTTCGCGAAATCATCATATGAAACTTGCGCTGAATCATCTGCACTATCAGAAATGCATCTCAAAACGAGAAACGGTATGTCATTTATATGAGCAACATGTCCAATTGCCGCTCCTTCCATTTCTGTACAATGAGGTGCATATTCAGTGACTAATTGCGCCTTTAATTTTGAATCCTCGACGAAGCATTCTCCGCTGATGATTCTTCCTTCATGAACAGTAATATTTAAACTACTACTATTAACAGCTTTTCGGGCTAAATCTCTTAATTCCTCGCTTGCATGAAACTCTTCTTGAAACGGAAATAGATTCTTCATTTGATTTTTATTAACATCATGATGCGTAACATTTGTAGAAATAACTAGATCGCCAACTTTCACATCCGAATGTAATCCACCCGCAACACCTGTATTAATGATAGAGTCTACATCAAACTTACTAATTAATATTTGTGTACATGCAGCTGCATTTACTTTCCCTACACCACAGCGAGTAATTATAATCTCTGTACCCATGAACTCTCCCTTATAGAAAGGCATGTTGGCAACTGTATGTTCCTCTTTTATATGTAGTTTTTCTAAAAGTAAGTCTATTTCTATTTGCATTGCTCCGATAATACCGATTCTGTTCATAATGTATTCCCCTTTATCTATTTGTGCGCCCCCTACATAAGCTGCAAATATTCATCAATATCTTTATGGATTTGTATAAAAGATTTATTCCAAAATTCATAATTTGTTAAATCAATTTCAAAATGTATTTTCATAAGTTCTTCAACTGGAGCTTTTCCCGTTTCTCGCAAAAATTCTTTATACCTCAAATGAAATTCCCTTTTATTTTCTTTCGCTAATTCTAGTAAACTAAAACTTACTAAATAACCAAATGTGTATGGATAATTATAGAAAGGAACATCTGCTATATAAAACTGAACGTATTTCATCCAAACAAACGGCTGATATTCTGTTAGTGCATTTCCATATGCCTTTTCTTGCACGGCTATAGATAATTTCTCAATTTCATCAGCACTTATAGGACCTTCTTTACTTTTTTCATAAAAACTCTTTTCGAACTGAAACGATGCACGAATCGCCATAACATAATTAAAGCTATTTCTAATTTTCCAGCTAAGCAATGACTTTTTCATTTCTGTACATTCTGCTGTTTTTATTAAGTGATCTACAAGTACCATTTCAAAGAAAATAGACGCTGATTCAGCTGTACTCATTGGCAGATAATCATCTAAAAATGAAGTGGATTGTTCAAAACTCATAACATAAAAATGCCAAGCATGTCCTAATTCATGAGCAAGTACTCTTACACTATCAATACTCCCATCATAACGCATTGAAATACGGGATTCTTTTTCACTGAAAAAAGGAGCACAAAATCCCCCCGGCGGTTTATTATCTCTCGGTTCAGCATCGACCCAGCCATTCGCTATCGCATTCCGCGCGAACTTTGCCAATTCTTCATCTATATTTTCAAATGCATCATATATGTTTTGTACTCCTACTGAAAAAGGAAAAACATTCACATTACTTTCTTTTAATGTCATAAGTTCATGCCATGTAATCGAATTCTTTTCCTTTTTAAAAGCGTTTAAAGCACTTACTAGCTTATCAAGTTTAGATTCCGTTGCATCCCACATTTGTGATAATACAGTTTCAGAAATGCCATTCATTTGAAGGGATTGAGTTAAAACTTCTCTCCTTTCTAATTCATTACTCCGCGTATTACGTAATCTTCCTATTTGGTTCAATACAGTAGCAAAGATTTCTTTTTCCTTATTCAAAGTATTTGTAAGAGAATCGAATACTTTGAATCTTTCATTATGATCATCACTATTCATCGCAACATAATTCGCTTGTCCAAAAGATAAGGTCTCTTTATCGTGTATTACTTCTATCTTATTCCGTAATTGTATGTACATATCTTCCCAAGCTTTTAATTCATCTTCTATTAGCTTAATACTTGAATTATTACCATTAATATTTTGTTCCTTACTAGATTCTATTAATAGTTGAACTTCTTTCTTCAATTGGTTTATTATTACACCTTGTAAATTATTTTCGGGTGGTGGATCATCTTCAGCAGCACGGCAATATAAGTAATACTCTGCTTTTTCAATAGCCTGTATAAGTTGTGAAAGGATTACTGAGTCTTTTGTTGCTTTATATTCAATTTTTAATCTTTCTATCGTTTCTATAGAAAACGTGAAGTTTTGTTCTTGAGGATATAGCCTGTCCAAATCCCATTGAGATTGAGATTGGGCTTGTATTATTTTATTCATTTTGCATCCTCCTTTTTTACAAATAGTTACAAAAATCCACTCTTTTCACTATTATATATGAACTGTCAAAATTTTAACATCTTGAAATATTCAAACTTATATGAATGTAATTTGATATTTCATTTTCTATTTCTTCCTATTTAAATAAGTTGTAAGTATTACTACTTCTTCTAGGGAATTTCTAGGTTCGTATAGACTACACTGTTTATTTACTCTTTCTTTTGTTTGAAGTTTATAAC
>NZ_JBALMG010000183.1:0-6033 GCF_036963225.1 Bacillus sp. JJ783
TATTTTACAGCTTCTTTTAATTCTTTACCTGCTTTAAATGCTGGAACTTTACCAGCAGCAATCTGAATTTCTTCTCCAGTTTGCGGATTACGCCCTGTACGAGCAGATCTTTCACGCACTTCAAAAGTTCCAAAGCCGATTAGTTGAACTTTATCGCCAGATTGTAATGCAGTAGCAATTGTGTCAAATACGGATTGTACAGCTGCAGAAGCTTCCTTTTGAGAAATATCAGCTGATTGTGCCACGTTTTTAATTAATTCTGTTTTGTTCATGTTTTCACCTCATAAAAAAATTTTTAGAATGAATGTTTTAGTATAATCGTTAGTAAAGATAAAGCTAACTTTGTGATTAGAAAGAATGCTGTATATTTATGTTAATTTCGTTGAAAGAAACTGAATCCCTGCAAATTAAAGGGATTTATTAAGAATTGATGCATACGACAAGCTATAATATGAAGATGAGGGGGAGTATAAGGATGATTTTTCGTGAAAAGAATGAGAAAGAAAGTATATTAATTCGTCAACATGATCATGGTTTTTTAGCTGGTGAGATTGCAAGCCATATAAAAGAAGATATTTTTGAAGATAAAACATACTTAAAAGAGACAATTGATGCAATATACGAACATGATAGAGGATGGATAGAGCTTGATAAAGTACCAATTTTGAATGATGCTAAAAATATTCCATATACATTTATGGATTGTCCAAGTTCATTACGCTTTGTTTTTTATACGATTGGTTTGAATGCAATTGAAGAGTCAAATCCATACGGGGCGTTACTTTGTAGTAAACATTTTTTATCGTTTCCATTAAATGAGGAAGACGAAGAGATGATGTCATTTTATACAGGGGAATTGGAACGACAAAAAAGAATATTGAAAACGTTAACAAAAGAACAATTTGCGATGTTCGATAAACATTATAGATTATTAAAGTTTTGTGATGAACTTTCTTTATATGTATGCATGAATAAGCCTGGTGTAAAAAAGAAAAATGAAATTGATTTGTTTAAAGATGGTTTTGAAGGAACAGAAATCTTTAATAGAAAGGATGAGAAACCTATTCGAGCTGATTGGGTGGATGAAGAAACAATTCGAATTACACCGTTTCCATTTAAAACGGAATTTCATACGTACGTAAAATATAAAACTATAAATAAACATGAAATTAATGAAAAAGGGATTGTAAAAGCTGATAGAGAATCGGAAATGAAGAAACAAAACATTCGTTTCATACAATAAGGAGGCGATGTAAATTGAAAGATTACATGTTAAAACAGTTTGATTATCATGTATGGGCTAATACACGCTTATTCAATCGATTAAAAGAGCTACCAAATTATGAGATAATTTTCAACGAAAAGGTACAGAGTGTATTTCCATCAATTAAGGATACTTTTGCACATATTTATATTACTGATCACGTATGGTTACACATATTACATGGTAAAAGTATGAGTGAGGCAATACAAGATCGTGAAAAACTACAAAAACAAGTCGAAGCAAAGTCGTTACATGAATTAGAAAAAATGTTTATAAATATGGCCAATCAGTATAAAGAATTTCTAAGTACACTAAAAGAAGTAAATGCTGTATTTGTTATTGAGAACCCTTATGTAGGGAAATTAGAAACTTCAATTTTAGAGCTAGTACAACACGTCGTAAATCATGGTACATATCATAGAGGGAATATAACAGCGATGATTCGTCAACTTGGTCATTCCTCGACTATGATGGATTTTGTACTTTATTTACATATGGTTCAGAAGGATGGGGAATAATATAGTTTGAAAAAGGAATGCTCATTATATATGAGTCATTCTTTTTTTGATAGATTAACTGTGGCTTTAAAATAAAGTTATACTGTTTAAAGAAAGCGTTATTTATGTTAATCATGAAGGTATATTCTTAAACTAATAGTTGTGTTTGTTTAAGTGGATAATAATTAAAACCCACATATTTTGAACAATCATGTTTCAAAATGTGTGGGTTTATTCTATATACAATCGATATTTGTAATGAAATTTGAACTGACTTTATTTCAAGCAAACATTAACTTGCCTGTTTTTTATTGCTTTTTTTTAATTTCTCTGCTTGTAAAAACCGATTTGTTTCAGCGACAACTACACCACTTAATCCAATTAGACCAATTAAGTTTGGTATCGCCATAAGTCCATTCGCAATATCGGCAAATGTCCATACAACACCTAATTTTAAATTAGCGCCAATAGCAATCATAACGATAAAGATTGCTTTATAATATCGTACAGCACCTTGTCCAAATAAATAAGCAACACACTTCTCTCCGTAATACGACCAACCTAAAATAGTAGAGTAGGCGAATAATATAATGGCGATACCGAGAATCATACTACCAGCAGTACCGAATACGGATTGGAATGCTAATGTTGTAGCTTCAACACCAGTTTTACCTGATTTCCATGCGCCTGTAGTAATTAATACTAGCCCCGTAATTGTACATACAATAAATGTATCTAGAAAAGTACCAGTCATAGAAACTAAAGCTTGTTTTGCAGGTGAATCTGTTTTGGCAGCAGCCGCAGCAATAGGAGCACTTCCTAAACCAGCCTCGTTAGCAAATACACCACGTGCCATTCCGATTTGAATTGCAGATGCAACTGTTGCTCCGATAAAACCACCAGCAGCAGCTGTACCTTGAAATGCACCAGAAAAAATAAGTGAAAATGCTTCTGGAATTTGATCAAAGTGATAGAAAATAATAATAAGACCAGCAATTATATAAAAGAAAGCTTTAATAGGAACGATAAATCCCGTCACTTTCCCGATTTTTTTTACACCGCCTAAAATGACAATAGCGATTAAAAAGGACATTAATATACCAGTTAAAGCAGGGGGGAAAGAGAAATTAATTCGCATTGCCTCTGCAACTGAGTTAGATTGCACCATATTACCGATACCGAAAGAAGCAGTTGTACCGAATATAGCGAATAAAACAGCAAGCCATTTCTTACCTAAGCCACGCTCTAAATAATACATTGGTCCACCTGAGTATTCACCATTTTCATTACTAACACGGTATTTCACCGCAAGAATTGCCTCGGCATACTTTGTTGCCATACCGAACAAAGCAGTAATCCACATCCAAAAGATTGCACCAGGACCACCAATAGTAACAGCTGTTGCAACACCTGCTATATTTCCCATACCAATCGTTGCAGCCATAGCTGTCATGAGTGCTTGGAAGTGACTAATATCTCCAGAAGATGATGTATCCTCTGATTTTTTAAAAGCTAGTTTGTGAGCGTATATTAGTTTACTAAACTGTAAACCTTTTAAGCGCACTGTGAGAATGATACCAGTTCCAACGAGTAGCAACAAAGTTGGTAACCCCCACACATACTGGTTCATTTGTTCTAATACTTTACTTACTGTCTCCATCTGTATTCTCCTTTTTTAGAAAAAATAAAAACCACTTCAAGGAAATGAAATGGTCTCTGGAGAAACAAGGGATAGAAAAATAAACCGATACAAATCGGCATTTTCTTTCGCTTGTCTCTGTCCTTTTACCTGAGAGATTATCCGCTAGATTAGCGGATTTGCTCCTTCGGTGCTCGTTTTCCTCCGCGCTATATTAAGCGAGAGGGAGTCTCTCCAGAGATTCGTCCCCATGCAGTTCTACTTGTAACCAAGACCTGAGAGTTTCAAAGTTGGTTCAGCAACTTTTTGCCCCGTCGGTAGATCAATAGACCTTCTCCTGAATGGTTCATCCGAATTATAAAATTAAAAACGTAAACGCATTGATTGTGTATAGAATCAATAAAAATATTATAGATATACAATTAGTGAAATGCAATCATTTTTTATTTTGAAATAGTAAATATGTAAGTGAGTTAAGAGTGAGATGTAATCCGTATAGGATTACACCCCCCTTTTTAAATTCTGAATTATTTGAAATAAAATCAATTTAGTGGTTTGATAGATTTAGAGTGACTAAAAATGGTTATTTGTGTATTGAGTATAACAGCAGATACAATTTGTTCACATAATTTTATTATGTAAACAAAATGTTGCAAGAAGGAAATGAACCGTATCATAAGGGGGATTAGAAATGCTATTAAAAACAATATTTTGCAAGGTGGAAGAAGAGAAAAGGGAATTGTTTTCTGATGCACAAGAAAAATGGCGTGATTTACAGTATTTAGACGGATTCCATGGACAATTTGGTGGGTGGAATGAAGCTGAAGCGTGTGTGTATACTTTATGGAAAGATAGAAATGCATATCAATCATTCATGAATGATGCTCATGATACAATTTTTTTAAATAGTAATCAAGAAGGCACATATATTTCCTGTAATATTGAAATGTTTCAAACGTTGTATGATATAACAGAAACTCCTTTGAAAGACGTAATTGCACAAGGGTCATTTGTAAGAGTTGCAATTTGCGATGTGAAAGAAGGAAAAGAAAAGCATTTTTTACATACGCAAGAAACAATTTGGAATAAAGGAATGGAAAATGCGAAAGGGATATTAGGTGGAGTTGTTGGGAAGTCTTTAAAGAATGAAAATCGTTACATAGTATTAACTTATTGGCAAGATGAAATAGTACATGAACGTTATATGAAAGAAATTTTTCCTGAGTTATATCAGTTAGCAAGTGTAAATGAGTATGTTGAAAATATAAATGGAAAGAAAGTTATTAGGAAGGAAGAATGGTCTGTTGCCGCTTCGAAATAAAGTTAGAACTTGTTAAAGTAGCTGGTTTAGATAAAGTTGAAATGGAACGTTTGTTCTTGTATAATTGTTTTGTACAAGAACAAGAGGGGGTATTTAAATGAGTAAAGTTTTAAGATTTGAATTGCAAGTCCCAAACCCTGAAGAAGCTATTCAATTTTATACAAATAGTTTTGGATGGAAGTTTGAAAAAATGCTTGGGCCACATGACTATTGGTTCATAATTACAGGTGAGAGTGATAGACCTGGTATCGATGGTGGATTAATGAAATCACCTGATGGTGCTACTAGGACGACTAATTCGATTGAAGTACCTTCAGTTGATGAGTACATAAATAAAGTTACTGAAAATGGTGGGCAAGTAGTTGTACCTAAAACTGCTATTCCTAATATGGGTTACTTTGCTTATTGTATAGATAATCAAGGGCTTCTTTTTGGAGTATGTGAAGAAAATATTGAAGCATAAAAAATTAGGGGCTTTTGAGATTACTTTGTTTGTTGAACGATATTGAATGATGTTTTCAATTAAAGGTTATAATTATTAAAAACCCTTTTGTATAAAAACTAGTATTATTTTAGCTGAAGAAGGATCCATTTTGATTATTTTCAAAAGGATTCTTTTTTGTTTTTCACATATTGTGAGTTATTTAGGCATTATTAATCAAACTTATATCGGTATATTATCTATGAAAAAAGTAAATAAATGATGTTATATTCAAGGGTTAATCTATTGACTGCTAAACAGTTTGAGGTGAAAAGGAAAAGAGGACCAATTATTTTCGTGTAAACATGTAATTAAGTGAAGACGTCATATACCCTTTCATGTTAATATATTTAAGTTATAATAGGAGGCTTACCCTTTTGTATTGTACGGTAGAAGCAGTGTGAGCTTGAAATTTTTTATGAAAAGGATGTGCCTAACTTGCGTATCAATAAATTTATTAGTGAAGCTGGAAAAGCGTCTCGACGTGGAGCAGATAAGTTAATTAACGAGAGAAAAGTAATTATTAACGGTAAGGTTGCAAAAATTGGTGACCAAGTAAATCCAGGTGATGACGTACGAGTAAATGGAGAGCAACTTCGTATTGCTCGAGACCATGTGTATATCGCTTTAAATAAACCAGTAGGTATTACATGTACAAGTGAAAAAGCAGTAAAAGGTAATATTATCGATTTAGTGAATCATCCTTTACGAATTAATCACATCGGACGTCTCGATAAAGACTCAGACGGTTTAATTTTGTTAACGAATGATGGCGATATCGTTAATGAGATTTTACGTGCTGAAAACAAGCATGAGAAAGAATATATCGTT
>NZ_JBALMG010000184.1:0-3432 GCF_036963225.1 Bacillus sp. JJ783
TCATCTAAACAACTAAATAATTAAATGCCATATATATGGCTAGAAATACACCTACTACTAATTCAAGACCAATAATTATATATGAAACATTTAAATACAAATCTCTTATGCTTCTATATATAAACATAATCCCTAATAAGAAAAATGTAACATATAAAAATTGATCTATGCTAAAAGCTAAAGTACCAGATAGTAAAATTAAAATTAGAAACAGCTTATCTATTGTTTTATAATTAATTATATTTTGTCTTACAAATGATTGCATAAATTCCCTCCTAATATTTTTTCCGAATTATGGATATTACAAGGTCTATTATATCATGAATTTTCTGTTTTTTTACGTTATAAATAAGCTGTTTATATACGTTTACATAACCCCACTTATCGGTATTCCATGTATCTAGAAAAACCCCCTTCAGTTTACTTACTGAAGGGGGTTCATATTTACATAATTTCCGTTATTGGAAGGTGTATGGATTGTTCTTCATTTACAGGCTTTGATACTGTTTGTTAAAACAGGTAATCCTAATTTTTCGGTTTTGGAATTGGATGGGCGTACTTGAATCTGTACGCCTTTCATTTCTGCCGTAATAATGTCAATTCTCCCCGCCCAAGTAGGATCATCATCCTCTTCAGAAGGATACAGTTTGAATCGCCAACTAATTTTGTCTGGAATGAAGGCAAAACCTTCGTATGTATCGTAATTACCTAAAGTGCTTGGGTCAGGTAGATGTACACCCAGAATGCTTATGTTTGTTCGTGGAAAACTCTCTGTTAACTTCACCTTATAGACCAAAGCAACCCCTTTGGCATTCTTGTCTGCTTTGTTGAGTGGATTTAGTATAACACTACATGGTAAGGATGCTGATGCACTTGCCTGTGCTTGATATGGACTTACAAAAATGGTCATACACATTACTAATGTCACGATAAATTGTCTCATAAGTTCCTCCAAAGGCTTTTTAAGTTAGTTTGCCTTTACAGGATTTTAATTATGAAACAGCACAACAAACGTGACGAGTAGACTGTATAGAATATTCAGGATGGTTTAACATAACGTCCTATTATTGGTAGCAAGGACAAGGAGGAACCCCTACTCTCATAAGGGAACCTCCTTTTTTGTTCTATGGATCTATGCATTTTTTTATACATTCCTATCCTGGCGTAGTTTTAGGATTCTCGTTTGTTATTAGATTAGCCGAAAAACTGTATAAAATCTTGCATGCTTTTAGCGTGGGGTTTTTCCGAAATGCTGGCGGTAAGCCTAAATAACGTATACAGTAAAACACCGAGTACCCAGCTTACAAATAGTAGATAACCCGCTCGATTTTCTGAATAAAAAATAATTTCAATTCGGTGATTTTAATGTGGTAATATATATTGAACTCTTTAAGAAGTTATTTTTCATCTTAGTATTTAGGAGGATTTATGAGTAATCAAAATAATAATGAAACACCGAATAAAACAGCGGGCTTAGTAATAATTCTAGGACTATTTTTACCACTTTTCCTACCTGCATTTTTAATGCTAGCATTAGGAAAATGGATGCCAGGTGAAATTGTATATCCTGGAGCAATTTCATTATTCCTTTTATCTATCGGATTATTCCTCGTTGCGACTATTTTTACTAAGATTTTAAGTGTATGTGGACTGACTGAGCAAAAGCTAGACGAATTAGGATTTTTAGGATTTACAATTTCAGTAGTTACATCATTCTTAGCTACTTATGTTGGATATTTTGGAATCGCAAAAATCGGATTAACTTCGGTACAGTTATCACCTCATGGTATTTTAATTGTAGCTATTGTGTCCACAATCATTTTAACTATTTTATTAAAAGTACTGGAAAAATTCGATACTGATACAAATATATAATATATAAACATAAGACCACCGATTTAATGAATCGGTGGTTTTTATCCAAATAAAAGATATCGAACGAATTCGTTCGATTGATTCTACAGAAAGAATGGCGTATTTTTTCATTTTAGGGGGTATTTTTTTGGTTAGCTTGATAGCGATGTGGTGGATCCCTTTTAAGGACATAACTTGTTTCCCTATAAAATCAAAGATTATCACGTTTATAACTATGAACGAAAACATTTATAAACGCCTGTTAAGTGATTCCAACCTTTATAAACTTCTTAGCGTACAATTTTCTCGAAAAGATATGGAATGTAGTTTAAGTGAAAGTTGATATAGATAAAAAAAAGCTAACGAAAACATTAAGGAATTAACTACCGTAGCTAATGAGTGTGTTGATGCGTTAGAACGATTAGAAAAGGAACTAGGAAGATTCTTTGTTTCTCCCATCCTCTTTAGAGCCGTCACTTCGGCGATAGATTTTTGTTCATTTGAATAAAAGGATAATTATGTTTTCTGTTGAATGAATAGATTGGGAAGGTGGAGAAATTATGCAATATGAAGAGATGCTGAAAGAATTAGCGGTAGGGGGAATTTATACCGAAAAACAAATTTCTAATTTGTTATGCAATAATAGAAAAGATTTAACTATTTTATGCGACTCTGAAACTGAAAGATTTAAAGTGATGGGTAAATACGAAATATATGTTCATAATAATCAAGGTTACTCTTATCATGCACCATCAAAAAAGACATTAGTTTATATTATAGAAAAGATTTAAAAGCATCCAAAACGGGTGCTTCTTCTTTGTTATATAAAATTTATATAATAAACATGAAATTTAGCAAAATGGAATCCCGTACCTCAATAATTGATTCATGGCCAAAATGTTTTAAACAATTGATTTCTTCATTATATAAGTAAAAAAGAGATAAGAACACTTTTTTAAGTGCATTATCTCTTTTCGAATATGCATTTCATATCCCATGTAAATTTACCACATATTTCAATGGGACTTACAAATTGCTCTTCAATAATAATTATATCTTGTTTTTGTGAAAAATATACAATTCTAAACCCTTTCAAAAATACATGGTCAGAATGTCAGTGCTTTACATGTTTTTAAGAATTATATTTAGTGGTAACAAGAAATTTATTTTATTATAATTAATTAATTAATCATGGATATAAAAATAGGTCTATCTGTAAGAATGCTACATTCTTTTCTATTTACCTATATTTATATTTTCACTAATTTATTATTATGTAGATGTTAATTTAAAGCTATTTATACGAAATAACTAAATAGATTTTTTGGAGAAGATAAAATGATATACCGTTTTGTTTTCTTAATTCACATAATTTTCAAAATTAAAATCTATGGATATTAATATTTGTTATATAATATACTTGTCAAAGCATTACCCCTGTAGTTTTATAATGAATCTGTAAGATAGTTTGTTTGTCCCGTATATTCACCTTAAACTAAAAAGAACTTGTAGGGATTCATACAAGTTCTTTTTGTTTTTCCGTTTAAATAACCTACAATAAATCTTTAAAAGAAACTA
>NZ_JBALMG010000185.1:0-1042 GCF_036963225.1 Bacillus sp. JJ783
ACCATATAATATGAAGCAATGTTATCTAGTTTTGAAAGAATATAAAAAACTTATTGACTTTCAAAAGTGAATAAGTTATAATAATTCTTGTCTTAAATGAATACAGTTTGGTGATGATGGCAGAGAGGTCACACCCGTTCCCATACCGAACACGGAAGTTAAGCTCTCTAGCGCCGATGGTAGTTGGGACCTTGTCCCTGTGAGAGTAGGACGTCGCCAAGCAATTCGGAGGATTAGCTCAGCTGGGAGAGCACCTGCCTTACAAGCAGGGGGTCGGCGGTTCGATCCCGTCATCCTCCACCATTTAGCCGACTTAGCTCAATTGGTAGAGCAACTGACTTGTAATCAGTAGGTTGGGGGTTCAAGTCCTCTAGTCGGCACCAGTTTTTATTGCAAGAGCCATTAGCTCAGTTGGTAGAGCATCTGACTTTTAATCAGAGGGTCGAAGGTTCGAATCCTTCATGGCTCACCATTTTAATGAAATATGCGGGTGTGGCGGAATTGGCAGACGCACTAGACTTAGGATCTAGCGCCTTTGGCGTGGGGGTTCGACTCCCTTCACCCGCACTTTTAATAAAATAACTCAAACATGTCTTGCGGAAGTAGTTCAGTGGTAGAATACAACCTTGCCAAGGTTGGGGTCGCGGGTTCGAATCCCGTCTTCCGCTCCAATTTTCAGTATGACATGCCGGGGTGGCGGAACAGGCAGACGCACAGGACTTAAAATCCTGCGGTGGGTGACCACCGTGCGGGTTCGACCCCCGCCCTCGGCACCATATGCGCCCGTAGCTCAATTGGATAGAGCGTTTGACTACGGATCAAGAGGTTAGGGGTTCGACTCCTCTCGGGCGCGTTTTCTTTCGGGAAGTGGCTCAGCTTGGTAGAGCACCTGGTTTGGGACCAGGGGGTCGCAGGTTCAAATCCTGTCTTCCCGATACTTGTTTGGGGCCTTAGCTCAGCTGGGAGAGCGCCTGCCTTGCACGCAGGAGGTCAGCGGTTCGATCCCGCTAGGCTCCACCAAAAAAGTTCTTTGAAAACTGAA
>NZ_JBALMG010000186.1:0-7012 GCF_036963225.1 Bacillus sp. JJ783
GTTTATAGATTGTTGAACTGATTAGCTATATTAAAACCCCTTATATTTAGGTTTGGTACTTTTGTCCAAATCCTAAATATAAGGAGCACATGTTCAAAAGAATAACACATTAGCCCTAATTAAAGAACGATAACAAGAAATCGATCAACTAAAATTTGCTTTGAAATGAAGTGCTACTTAAATAGTAAGTGATAATAGCTCAAAAAAAAAGAATATATCTAAAAAAAATTCTGAAAATTACGTTTACAATAGAAAATCGGTGTGTTATTATCGTAAATAATTGAAGTATCACTTCAAAAATGATTTTTAATTGAAGTGATCTATTACTAAAAAGAATAAACACTTGAGGAGAATGAAGATGAATTTTCATGGTATTTTAGTTCCGTTGGTGACCCCGTTTAAAAACGATAAAAGTTTAGATGTAGATACTTTAAAGCAATTGACTAACACATTTATTGATAAAGGTGTTACTGGTTTAGTGGTGTGTGGCACGACTGGCGAATATTACGCTTTAAATGAAGCAGAGCGTGAAACCGTTTTAAAAACTGTGGCAGAAGTGGCTAAAGGTCGCGTAACTTTAATTGCAGGTATCAATGATTTATCAACTGAAGGAGCGATTAACCGTGCCAAGCAAGCGAAAGAATTGGGTTATGAAGGCTTAATGTTATCACCAACTCCTTATAGCCTGCCTGACCAAACGGGTGTGATTGCCCATTACGAAACTGTGGCATCAGCAACCGATTTACCGATTATCATGTACAATTTTCCTGCTCGCATTGGCATTGAAATTGAGCATGACACAGTGGTGCATCTGTCTAAAAAACTGAATATTGTCGCTATTAAAGAGAGCAGTGGTGACTTTAGTCGTGCTTTACGTTTGCTGCAAACCCCATTTGAGAATTTTGAAGTGATTTGTGGCTGTGATGATCAAGCTGTAGACTTTTTCTTCTGGGGTGCGAAAAGCTGGATTGCTGGTGCAGGGAATGTGTTCCCAGAAGAGCAAGTTGCCATGTTTAATGCTGCGCAAGCTGGTGACTGGGACAAGGCTCGACAAATTATGCGTGAAATCCACCCTGCTATTCATTCAATGGAATCTGGCAACTACAACCAAAAAGCCAAACTAGGCTGCCTAAAAGGTGAAATCAACGTTGGCGCGGTACGCCTCCCATTATCTGATTTATCAGAAGAGGAAAAGGCGGAATTCTTAGCTTTCTTTAATAAATAATCTGGAGGAGAGACAAATGGCTGTATCAAGAGAACAAATTTTTGCCCTTGCTAAAGAAGGAAAGCTATGGGCAGGTAACTTAATTGATGGTTTTACGAGTTCTGCCGACAAATTAGAAAACCGAACTCCCATCGACAACAGCTTCATTGGCTATATTGCCGATGGAGATGAGCGGGATGTGGATGCGGCTGTTAAAGTGGCGAGGGAGACATTTGAAGCAGGGATTTGGAGTCAATTATCCCCTAATGAGCGTAAGAAAGTGATGATTCGCTGGGCACAATTGCTCGAAGAACATAGCGAAGAACTGGCTGCCTTAGATTGTATAGATGCTGGAAAACCGATTACCGAATGTTTAAATACTGACATGCCAGCAACGATCGATACGTTTTATTGGTACGCTGAAGCGATTGATAAACTCTTTGGCAAAGTGGCTCCTACGGGTAAAGATGCTTTGGGCTTGATTGTCACTGAACCGATTGGCGTTGTGGGTGCGGTATTACCTTGGAACTTTCCCGCGCAAATGTTTGCTTGGAAAGTGGCACCTGCATTAGCTGCAGGGAATTCAGTCATTGTGAAACCGGCGGAATTAACTTCACTCAGTGCTCACCGTATGATTGAACTTGCTTATGAAGCGGGTGTTCCAAGAGGCGCTTTAAGCTTAGTGTGTGGTTTAGGTGAAAAAGTAGGCGAGCCATTAGGGCGTCACATGGATGTGGACATTGTATCATTTACCGGTTCAACGGAAGTCGGCAGGTATTTCTTAAAATACTCAGCAGAAAGTAACCTCAAAGAAATTGTCTTAGAGTGTGGTGGCAAAAGCCCACAAGTCGTGTTTGAAGATGCTGACTTGGATGCGGCTGTTCCGCATATTTTATCAGCTGCTTTTTGGAATATGAGTGAAAACTGCAGCTGCGGTTCCCGTTTGATTGTGCATGAATCTGTCAAAGAGGAATTATTAGAAAAATTAAAGTCTGGCTTAACAAGTTGGAAATTGGGTAACCCGATGGATGAGTCAGTTGCCATTGGCCCCATGATTGAAGAAGCACACTTTAATAAAGTGAAATCGTTCTTGGATATTACGCTTCAAGAAGGGGGTAGCTTAGTTGCTGGAGGGAACATTCACAGTGATGTGGGCAGCGGCTGGTACATAGAACCAACTATTTTTGAAAATGTAACCGCTGACATGATCTTGTTCCAAAATGAAGTATTTGGTCCGATTTTAGCGGTTAGTACGTTCGAAACGGAAGAAGAAGCGATTGCCCTTGCCAATAATACCTCTTACGGGTTAGCTGCTTCTTTTTATAGCCAAAATGTACAGCGGACGATGCGCGTGGCACGTGCCATTAAAGCTGGAACCGTTTCTGTGAATGGTTTTAGTGAAGGGGATATCACCACCCCATTTGGTGGCTTTAAACAATCTGGCTTTGGTGGCAAAGACAATGGATTAGAAGCTTTTGAACAATATGTGCGGACAAAAGTGATTTGGTACGTTCAATCATAATAATCTGAATTTTCTTTTTGGGGGGAGTAAACATGGGGAAAACAGATAATAAGCAACTAAAAAAAGTTGTTGTTGCATCGATGATTGGATCTGTGGCTGAATGGTATGAATTTTTCTTATACGGAACCGCTTCTGCTCTTGTTTTTGGAGAATTATTTTTCCAACAAACGGGAAATGCTATTGACGGTATCCTGGCTGCATTTGCTCTTTATGCGGTAGGCTTTGTAGCTAGACCTATCGGCGGACTTGTTTTTGGTCATTATGGTGATAAAATTGGGCGTAAAAATTTATTACAGATTAGTTTAATTATCGTTGGAATAACGACTTTCTTAATGGGATGTATTCCGACATTCAGTAGTATTGGGTATTGGGCTCCGATTTTACTCGTTACTTTACGTTTAATTCAAGGATTTGCTTTTGGTGGGGAATGGGGTGGAGCTGTTATTTTAGTATCTGAGCACAGCCCTAGTGATAGACGTGGGTATTGGGCAAGCTGGCCCCAGGCAGGCGTGCCATTAGGGAATTTAATAGCAACAATTATCCTTTTACTTTTATCTAAAAATTTAAGCCCAGAGCAATTTATGGACTGGGGTTGGCGTGTAGCATTTTGGTTCTCTGCTGTTGTCGTCCTAATTGGTCTTTGGATTCGTAAAAGTGTAGACGATGCCCCTATTTTCAAAGAATCACAAGAAAAACAAGCTCAATTAGAAAAACAACAATTAGGTATTATAGAAGTGATTAAAGACCATAAAAAAGCGATTATTGCTGGTATTGGAGCTCGTTTTGCAGAAAACATCTTATACTATATAGTTGTCACTTTCTCTATTAGTTATTTAAAACTTGTGGTCGATAAAGATACTTCACAAATTTTATTATTAATGTTTGGTGCTCATGCAATTCACTTTTTCCTCATCCCCTTAATGGGACACTTAAGTGATGTGTGGGGACGGAAGCCAATCTATATGACAGGAGCCGTTTTAACTGCATTTTGGGGATTTATCGGGTTTCCAATGATGGATACAGGAAATGATTGGTTAATTATGACTGCCATTACTATTGGTTTATTCATACAATCGATGACGTATGCACCATACTCCGCATTAATGACAGAGTTATTTCCAACGCACATCAGATATACAGCTTTGTCTTTATGTTATCAAGTAGCACCAATTTTGGCAGGATCATTGGCACCATTAATTTCATTAAGTCTCCTAAATAAATTTAATAGCTCCATCCCAATTTCAATTTATTTAGTCATCTCAAGTATTATTTCAATTTCATGTATCATGTTAGTAAAAGAAACAAAAGGTAAATCACTCACGTTTAAGAAAGCACAGTAAATATTTTCGTAAGCCATATACAATCGCTTTAAAACGGTGGATTTAAAATAAAGATTGATAAGAATGGCCTCTTAGGACAGCATGTCTCTAAGAGGCCATTTTTTATCTTTCTGATATTTCAGGAGGTGTATTATTTGTTAGCGTCAAACTTCCTCCAATTACTGTGGGTTTAAAATAAGGTTCGATAATTTATAAATCAGTCTAATCATTAATAATAAAGATTGATAATTTGTAAAAAGTTTAATCCGAAGATCTATTTTGTAGAGTATTTCTTTGTTCACTAATCGGGTCAGCTCGACAAGTTTTGTTATAAATGCATTTAGCATGAAAGACAAGAGATTATGTGAGACAAATCTCAACAGGCTTTGATGAAAGAAGTGGTTCCGTTGCAAAGTTCTGAACAGCATAAACCCGTTTACAAAATACGTTTATAGTTTAAGGGGTACAACCACATCGCTATCAAGCTAACAAAATAAAATACCCCCTAAAATGAAAAATACGCTATTTTTTCTGTAGACTCATAGGAATGGATGGCGTTTTTGTATGCCTATTTCCGTAGGTGGGCCATATCTTTATTACACAATACGACAGTATACTATCTTTTTCTAAATATGAAATTATGCATATTTAGAAAAAACTACACTTAATAAGTATTACATATAGTAAATGGAAACTTATGGTGTTATTCTTTTGAAAGGCGTAACATGTCAATCATTATAGAAGATTTGGTGGCTCCTTGATAAAAAAGTTCCTTTTTTCTGAAAAATGAATATTGATTCGATATTAGTTATAATTATTCGGTCAGATGATTTTATGTTTTCTTAATTTATTCCTTTACATCTACAATGATTATTTATTATAACAGTTTTCGCGTCTAAAATAAGATGTTTCAGCAAAAGGGAATATAACTATCTTTATAATGAGTTCCCAATATAGTCAACGTTTTAACAAAAAGGATATCTGTATTAATTTCTCCTTTTTGCTAACTAATACAGCTTCAAAAAATAGACACAATTGCTACATACCAATTGTAATTTATTATCTATTCATAATTCTGTTTATTCTGTCTTTCTAAAAATAAAAAAATATTAGACTCGCAAATATAAACGTTATAATGAGGGCGTCGAGAGGTAACCGATTACCTACGGAGAAAATATCAAACATTTTAAAATTGGACAGACTGAAACGATTAATTGCAGAAAGGTGTGTGACCAGAAGGAGAATTTCTTCAAAATAGTTTAGTAGCAGCGGACATCGTATTAGCTGGTGTAAACAATATCATCAATGCTGACGAAGTATAGGGTTGGAGGATAAATGCCTCGCACATTAAGAGAGACAGCTTTAGGTGGAATCGTTTACAATATGGTGCATCAAGTAAGCGATTCATTTTTAAGAATGGTCTATATTCTTAAGCCTAAAAAGAGACGTAAGAATAGGATACAAGGGGGATTTATTATATGAATGGGAATACTGCAAAAAAAATAGAATTTCAAGCTGAAAATACTGCAGTGAAAAATGAGGAATATCTAGATCCTAAAAAGTGGCATAAACAAGATACTACCTGGGCATTGAGCCTTTTTGGAACAGCAATTGGAGCAGGAGTACTCTTTTTACCTATTAATGCAGGTTCAGGTGGTTTATTATCATTACTGTTAATTACGATACTTGCATTTCCTGTTATGTATTACTCACATAGGGCACTTGCTAAAATGATATACGCTTCTAATTCTGCTGATGAGGGGATCACAGGTACAATAAGAGAGTATTTTGGAAATAAGGCAAGTATCATTTTTAACATAGTATATTTCGTTTCAATTTATACGATCGTGCTGATGTATTCGGTTGCACTTACAAATACTGCAAGTAGTTTTATCGTGCATCAATTGCACATGCCGGAGCCTCCAAGGGCCATTTTATCTCTTGTATTAGTGCTCGGCCTTATAGCTATACTAAATTTTGGTCAAGATATCATTGTAAAGATAATGAGCATGCTAGTATATCCTTTTATCGTGTCTTTACTTTTTATCTCAATATCTTTAATTCCACAGTGGAATACGTCAATGCTCAGTTTTTCAAGTGTTTCTACTGCTTCAACAGGGACAGGGTATTTTGGAGTGATATTGATGATACTACCAATCATAGTATTCTCATTTAATCATTCTCCTCTTATTTCGTCATTTGTTATGAAACAGAGAGCTACCTATGGAATAGAAGCTACTGATGCCAAATGTGCTCAAATACAAAAAGTTTGTTATATTATGACATTCGTAGTAGTTATGTTCTTTGTTTGGAGTAGTGCACTGAGTTTAACTCCAAAAGATCTTATGATGGCTAAAGAACAAAACTTATCAATTCTATCGTATCTTGCTAATGAGCTTAATTCACCTGTAATCACGATTGCAGCTCCTATCATTGCTTTTGTGGCTATAACTAAGTCTTTCCTTGGCCATTATATAGGGGCATATGAGGTAATGCGTGACGTAATTATCAAGTTTGGTAAAACACGCGGAAAAGCTATCGAAGAAAAAACAGTTAAGACAATGATTCTTGCTTTTGTCGTATTAACATGTTGGTATGTTGCTTATGCAAATCCAAGTATTCTTGGAATCATTGATGCCCTTAGCGGTCCGTTAGTTGCTGCGATCTTATGTCTATTACCAATGTATGCGATTAGTAAAGTACCAGTACTGGCTAAATACAGAGGGAAAATGAGCAATGTATTTGTCATTATTGTAGGTATACTTACTGTCCTAGCAAGTATTAAGTCATTATTCTAATTCGCTATTGTTAGTTCAAGTGCTAAAATAGTGGGATATGAAAAAAGAATGAAAGAGATTATGGATAAGATAAATCCATAATCGAATTTTAAACAAGCTGTTTTATGAGGGTTAAACTCTAATATAAAAAGACATGAACAAAGATTAGTTTGATATTATCCCCTTAAGG
>NZ_JBALMG010000187.1:0-228 GCF_036963225.1 Bacillus sp. JJ783
ACTTTATTTTAAATCAACACAAGAAAAATCATAAGAGAGTTCTTCAAGGCTTAACCAAATGTTATAAACCAAAAAACCTCCTCCATATTGCATATTAGTAATGAGAGGAGGTTTTTATTGGTAAAGAGTAGGCATGTCTTGGTAGATTCTTTGTCAAAGAGTGGTACAAAAGATGGCATAGGTGGTAAATTCCTATGGCCGTAATCATCTATATCTATATTGAGAAAT
>NZ_JBALMG010000187.1:268-1718 GCF_036963225.1 Bacillus sp. JJ783
TATATTGAGAAATTTATTACAAAATTAGCTATAAATGATTCTAAACCCGAAAGTAAACTTTCACCCAAAAGTTTACATTTGTACATATTAATAGTTTGGTGTCGCATAGATCGCAAAAGTTTCCCCAATTGAGAATGCCCCCCCAAAAAAATAACACCTACAAACATTTGTAGGTGTTATTTTAATCTATTTAGGATTGTAAAATTTCTCGTATTTCTTCTATACTTAACTTCGTGAACTTTGCAATGTCCTCTACTGACATTCCATTTTTATGCATACCACTAACTAATTGAATACGTTCAGCAAGCTTTCCTTCTTCTCTTCCTTTTTTTATCCCTTGTTGTTCTGCATGAGCAAACTTTGCAGCCTCATCCATTAATGCTTTTTCCCTTGCTTCATAGGCTTGACGGAAAGAAGAATCTTGACTCATACGTTCCCACTTATTCATTGCCTTTTGTAAAATTGGATCTTGGTTCATCGCAATATCCTCCAATGTTTGGGTTAAGTGTTCATCTTCATTCGCTGGAAGTAATAATAACCAACGAACAAACGAATCTTCCCAGGGATTTACTTGTTCATTACGCCATTGTTGCATTAACTTCGGAATTTCAATAGTATGCACTTCTATATCATCACTCAATACCTTTTGTTGTTGCTGATTCCACAAGATTCCTGTTGTATGAAACGCTTCATATTCTGGAAACATCACAAAGTTTAACAAATTGATGGTAATTGTTTTATGCAGTGAGCTATATGGCATTCCTTTTTTTAATTGAGAAGTGTATAACCTTCCCCAATAATACAAGCTTCGTTTGATCATATCGTGATTGTTATTCAGCTGTATTTCTACATTTATCTTTGTCCCCGTATCTAATGTCGCTGAGATATCTAAAATCGATAATTTATCTTCTTCATGTTCTCGATGCAAATGTGGATCTTCTAACTGCAAGGATATAATGGGTGATTCTAAAGAATCATGTAACATAGCATTTAAAAAGGCAACCAGAATATCCTCATTCCCACTTGTACCAAATAATTGTTTAAATGCAAAATCAATACGTAAATTCACTAATTGTTGATTGGACATGGGCTTCCTCCCCCTGCCTTATACTATTTCTTTCCCTTATTGTACATAAAATGAAAGTAAACATGCAAACAGGATTTAATATCTAATAAAAAACAAATCATTATATCTATGTTCATGATAACATTAAAAATAAGATGATTAATATAATGGAGGACTACAACATGAAAAAAATAAAAAAAATCTTAAATAATCCATTTGTGAAATATCCATTAACTATAATTTCAGCCATTGCAATAATAAATGTAGGATATGATTTAGGATCATTTTTAATAAGATTAAAATATATTTAAGTAATAATAGAGCATTTATTTGATTCCAAACTGAGATGGCTGCTGGTATCTATGAACAAAAAAATATAAAAAG
>NZ_JBALMG010000188.1:0-17627 GCF_036963225.1 Bacillus sp. JJ783
TAAAATAAAGACGCATTTCAACAGAAATGCGTCTTTATTTTATTACTTTTCTAACATTTCAAGAGGTACATCTTTTTCACCAGCTACCTCGAATTTAATTTCCCCGTCTTCTTCATAAATACGTTTAATAATCGGTATAGTAATCATTAATTTTTTATGCTGTTTTCGCTTTCTAGCAGCATCTAAGCTAATCACGTTCATTTGTAAGCATCCTTTCTTCTAGAAATATATAAACAAAAGAAAATGCGTCCGAAAAGGGCACTTAATTGAATTTGAAATACCGATTCATTTAAATGGGGTTTATATTATTTTATAATTGAAAACTGGTTGTAAAATAATGTGAATGGAATAATTGCACGTAGAAATTAACTTTACCAAAAAACGAAACAATATGCTATAAAAAAATTAAAAACTTTGTCATATCACGAGAAAAAGGTTTTCGTTTCGCATATAATGAAAAGTAGACGGGCAGCAAGAGCTTTTTCATCATATTGCTTTGGAAAGGCGATGAAAAGAATGGATACGTTAGATTCATTATTATCTCAACTTGAACAATATGGAGAAGAGCATGATCGACATAAAAAAACGCGGGAAGAAAAATTTCGGAATATTTCTCGTGAGATGGGACAATTTTTATCAATTTTAGTAAAAGGATGTAATGTAAAAAAAATTTTAGAAATTGGAACTTCAAATGGTTATTCTACATTGTGGCTAGCAAATGCGGTAGAAGAAACAAATGGAAATGTTACAACGGTAGAACTTTCTTCAGAACGGGTGGGAGAGGCACTTGGGAATTTTAGGAAGGTTAATTTCACACAGCGAATCGATATTCACAATCAAGAAGCTGGAGCGTTTTTAGATTCGCAATTAGATCATTCATTTGATTTTATTTTCCTAGATTCAGAACGAACGCAATATATGTGGTGGTGGGAACATATAAAACGTATTTTAGAGCCAAAAGGTTTTCTTGTTATTGATAATGCAACTTCTCATGCGGAGGAACTAGCAGAATTTATAAAGATGATTGAAGAAGATGATACGTTTGAAACGGTGTTATTAGCTTTTCAAAAGGGAGCATTTGTTGCGCGGAAGAATAATTAGAAGTGGGCTTAATGTAATTATCACATTGAAAGATAGCATATGTCAAAAGATAGAGCATTATATAAATTTAAGAGGATAACTAAATGGAACTTCAATTTAATATTCAGTGGTGATTAGTAAGGTAATTCGTAAAGAATCCGCCTTCAGTATGTTACTCTCTAGGTCTTAAGTCTGAGGAAAATAATGACGAGAACAGGTATACTTATACTATGAAATAGGGAATGACTGCATAAGCAGGTATTTCTTGAAAAATCGATTTCAAGCAAGCAAAATGTATATGAAATACGATATATTAGATGAAATATAGTGCACATAAATTCGCACATATAAATAAAGGAGCGATTTTGTTGACTGAACTCGAGAAAAAAGAACCTGTATCGATTGTGAAAGATAATAATGTAGAAGTAGTAGTGGATACAGTAATAAAAGATGCAGAACTTGAAGAACTGAATAAAGAAGCAGATCTTTATGTACAAAAGTTAAATAGCGAGCAAAATACAGATTTATCAAAAGTATTGTCGCAGCTTGGAGACTTAGGGGATAAAGAGCAGCAAGCGGCAGGAAAAACGCTATCAGCTTTAAAACGTCCTGTGACAGCGATGATGAATGGAAAGAATGAAGAAATTCCAAATACATTGTTAGAATTACGAAAAGTGGTATCAGAACTTGATCCAAACTCATTAAAAGCAACTGGTATGAAGAAACTTATGTTTAAAGTGTTTAAGAAAAATCCGCTTGAAAATTACGTGCATAAATATCAATCTATAGATAAGCAAATCGAGGAGATTATAAGATCACTTCTCATTGGCCGTGATAACTTGCAAGAGGATACGGTTGGTCTTGAAATGTTAAAAGAGCAATCACACGATAAAATTCACGCTCTTGATAAACAAGTGTACTTAGGAAGAAAACTTGCTGGTATGCTGGAAGCTGAGAAACAAAATCCAGAACGTCAAAGGGATATTCCGTTAATAAATGATGCATTAGAAAAGATACTTGTGCGTACTCGTAATATGCAACAAGCAAAAAGTGTATTATTACAATCTATCGCGTCTGTAGATATTATTAAGAAAAATAATGAAAAGCTAGCAGAAGCAATTCGCAATGCAATTACGATGACACAAAATGTTGTAACGGTTTCAGCTGCAATTCAGCTCGCATTAACAAATCAACGTAAAACAATTGATGCAGTTAATGCGACAAATGAAGCGATTGAATCAATGGTATTAAGCAATTCTCAAGCATTAAAACAAAATACAGAAGAAACAACAAAACTCCTAGAAAATCCTGCAATTAGCATGGATAAATTACGTGAATCATTCCAAAATGTATTCGCTGCTATTGAAGCATCTGAGAAATCGTCAGAGCGTATTATTGAGTCTAGTAAGAAGTTTGTAATTGAACTTGACACATTTAATGATGAGATGAAGCAGAAACTCATTCAGCGTCCAAGGAAATAACAGATCATTAGAGGAGGTGAAAAAATGAGTTTCATTCAAGGAGTATTACTACTATTAGGGTCATTACTTTTAATCGCATTTACTGTCGTTGTTTTAGTTGTATACTTCGGACGTAAACTTTATTTTTCATGGACGAAACCATATAAGAGAGCGCAAGATTCTATTGAAAAATTATCGAACAAATCAACACCGTTTTTACAAGAATTTACGCAGCACCCACTCTTTTATCGCTGGATTCGTACAGAAGGGAAAAAAGAACAAAATGCATTAAATACTCTTTTCTGTACATCAGGCCAACGTACGAGAGAGCAAGTTTTCTCAATGTTACCGAAAGAAAAGCAGAAAAAAGTGCATGTGATGGCAAAAACAACAAAAAAGCTTACGAATGAAGATATTGATATCGCAACAATGAAAGTGAAAGATTTCTTGAGACAAGAATCACAGCAAACTGTAAAACCGACAGACTTATCGTTTTATAAATTGTATTTCTATGATCGATATCCAGATGCATTAAATACAATTCAAGCATATAAACGCTCGATTAATCCTTCACTACAAAGAACGGTTGATGACATTACAATTTCAGTATTAAATGCACTTCCGTACTATCAAGAACAACGCATGTTTGAACAACAACATAAACTTGAAACGTTCTTAATGAAAGATTTAACAGCGATGCTATCATTAGTGGTACAATTACCACCATCACAACGTCCTGAAAAAGAAGAAGAACTAAAAATATACTTGCAAAATTTCCAAAAAGAAATGGAAGTAGTAGAGCGAGACATTCGTGATTCCATTGATCACGATTTGAATGTGAAGATGAGAGCAGCGACTGAGAAGTTTAAGAATAAATAGAAAAAACCGCCTTAAAAGTTGAATGTTTCGGCTTTTAGGCGGTTTTTTGTGAATTTGAGGAAGTTGATAATTTTAAAAATTGTATGGGAGAAGTTACATTTGTATCACAATCAGAAATGGCAGCGAAAAGAACATATTATTTGATGAAGGAAATATACATTAAAGTATAAATAGCTGAATGAGATTTTTTGTATGATTTGTAAAAATATGATGTTAAAATATATAAAGGGATGTAGAGTCAGAAAAGTACAATGTGCATAATAATTGAATATTGTATAAGTATTCCCATGTAGAAAGTGAATGATTACATGATTAATAGTATGCAATTGTTGTATGTAGTGGCTTCTTATTTATTTGGAAACATATTGACCGCTTATATAGTAACAAAATGGAGACATAACGTTGATATTCGTGATGAAGGAAGCGGAAATCCTGGTGCAAGAAATATGGGGCGAGTATATGGAAAAGGGTATTTTGTCGCTACATTTATAGGTGATGCGATCAAAGGTGCAATTGTAGTTTATATAGCAAAATACCTTTTTGAAGATGCTACATTCGTAATGCTGGCATTATTGGCCGTTATCATTGGACATATTTATCCAATTTTGTTTAAAGGTAAGGGTGGAAAAGGAATTTCAACATTTATTGGAGGGTTAATCGCATTTGATTATTTGATAGCGCTTACTCTAATAGGCATTTTTATTGTATTTTATTTAATATTTAAAGGATTTACTAAGCCAGGGTTAATTACAATCGCTTGTTTACCAATTTGCATGATTTTTTATTCTTACTCTATTGGTACGACTATTTTAAGTGCATTTATTATTGTGCTTATTTTATATGTAAATCGAGAATAAAGTGAATCTTTTATAAGTGGGGGAATCTCCACTTATAATTTTTATTAATTTGATAGTGAGCGGTAAGTAGAGATAAAGGAGGTAAGAAATGGGGTTAATTTATAAGGTTGCTGATCAAGATTGGGAATTTGAAAGTATACATAAATTGAACTATAAAACATTTGTAGAAGAGATTCCGCAGCATGAGGAAACGAAAGAACGTTTTCGTATAGATCGATTTCATGAAGAAAATACATATTTAATTTGTTTAGATGGTGAGAAATTAGTAGGCATGGTCGCGGTGCGGGGAAAACGACCATTCTCGTTAGATTATAAAATTTCAAATTTAGATTTTTATTTACAAGAGCATGGAGAAAAAGTATATGAAATTCGTTTACTCTCAGTAGAAAGTGAATATCGAAATGGAAGAGCACTGTTAGGGTTAATTCGCTTTTTACATCGTTATTTACTTCTAAATGGATATGAATTAGCACTCATTTCAGCCACAACACGTGAGCTTCCTTTATATGAGCAAATGGGGTTTAAACCTTTCCATACGCTAGTTGGAACAGAAGCAGCAGCTTTCCAACCAATGTATGTTACACCCACTAAGTTTGAAGAGTCGAGTGTTGGGGGGATTATGACGAAAGAATATACCTTTTTACCTGGCCCAGTAGACATCGAAGAGAATGTCCAAAAGGCATTTTCTACTAAGCCTATTTCCCATCGCTCCAAGTCATTTCAAGTGACGATGGGAAATGTAAAAAAACGATTACTTCAAATAACGAAAGCAAAACGTGTACAAGTTATGTTAGGAACAGGGACGTTAGCGAATGATGCAATTGCTTTACAGTTACGTTCATTAAAAGGTAAAGGACTAGTTTTAGCGAACGGGGAGTTCGGTAATAGATTAATTGAGCAGGCAAAACGTGCCCATTTAAATTTTGATACGTATAAAAAAGAAATGGCAGAGCCGTTTATTTATACAGAATTAGAAAAAATAATGGCAATTGGAAATTATGAATGGCTTTGGTTTGTTCACCATGAAACATCAACTGGAATGTTAAATAATTTAGAAGAACTAGACATTCTTTGTAAAAAGTATCAAATGAAACTATGTGTAGATTGTATAAGCTCAATTGGAGCAATACGAATAAATTTGAAGGATGTATATTTTGCAAGTGGTGTAAGCGGAAAAGCGATTAAATCATTTACAGGATTATCTTTCGTTTTTCATAATCACATTGTAGAGAAAAACGAATCAATACCTGTGTATATGGATATTGGTATGTATGAAATGGATGATAGTATTCCATACTCCCATTCATGGAATTTAATTTATGCATTGCAAGAAGCATTGAAGCGATTCGAAGATGAAGAGGCATTTGAAAAAATAAAAGAGGCGTATGCTTATATTGAACAAGCTATTACTACTATGGGTTTAAAGCTTGTTTCACCTAAAGATCATGCCGCTCAAATTGTTCTTACCATTCAATTAAACGAAGGGCAGTCTTCTAAGGCAGTAGGCGATGCATTAGCATTACAAGGATATATTGTTCATTATGAATCAGCATATTTACAAAAGAATAACTGGATTCAAATAGCATGTCTGAATCACTATAAAGAACGTGATATGAAGAGGATGTTAAATTGTTTGCAGATGTGTGTCTTAAAGAAGGGCGTACAGGTATGACAAATGTTTTCTTAACATAGTTGGTTGCGTATAAAGGAGTTATTATTTACGAAAACTGAGGAATGACAATAGAGTAGATCATAAATCATTGGAAGAGGTGTTAGTATGATAACTAGTAAACTACCATTACATATAGCAGACATTAAAAAGGCTCAAAAAATTCTTGATAGAAACGTTCGTAAAACACCATTAGTAAAATCTTTTTATTTGACTAGTAAAACTGGTGGAGAAATTCATTTGAAGTTAGAAAATATGCAATTAACGGGTTCTTTTAAATTCCGTGGTGCATTTAATAAAATGTCGCAGCTTACAGAGCAAGAAAAAGAGAAAGGCGTTATTGCATGTTCGGCAGGTAATCATGCACAAGGTGTTGCTTTATCTGCTCATTTACTTGGTATTAAGAGTAAAATCGTAATGCCAATTTCTGCACCTCTAGCGAAAGTCGAGGCTACCAGAGGATATGGATCAGAAGTTGTTTTATACGGTGAAACTTTTGATGATGCGAAGGCAAAATGTGAGGAGATTATAAGAGAAACAGGTGAAACATACTTACATCCATATGACGATGTAGAGGTAATGGCTGGTCAAGGCACAATTGGCTTAGATATTCTTGATGATATGTGGGATGTTGATACGGTTATTGTGCCAATTGGCGGAGGCGGAATTATTTCTGGTATTGCTGTTGCATTAAAATCTTTTAATCCATCAATCAATATAATTGGTGTACAAGCAGAAAATGTTCATGGGATGAAGGCATCTTATGATAAAGGGACAATCGTAGAACATTACGAGGCACCTACTATAGCAGATGGTTGCGCAGTTAAAATACCAGGGAATTTAACGTTTGAAGTTGTAAAAGAATTAGTAGATGATATTGTAACAGTATCAGAAGGTGAATTAGAGGTAGCAATGAAAGACTTATTACAACGTGGAAAGGCTGTAGTAGAAGGTGCGGGTGCACTAGCTACTGCTGCTCTGCTTGCAGGGAAAGTTGATCAGTATATTAAAGGGAAAAAAGTAGTAGCGGTTATATCTGGTGGCAACGTAGACTTGCAACGTATATCAAGTGTATGTGAGCACTTTTTTGTAGCTAATGAAGTGAAATAGTATTTTGAAAAATAGTTTTATGAAAGAGGAGCTAAGAGAAATTATCTTAGCTCCTCTTTCATTATGCTTGTGCTGAAGTAAATAATGACTCCATTTTTATTTTACTCTTTTCTCTAATTTCAGCATCCGCATGTCGCATAACATATTTATGCGCTACAGCGATTGCTAAAACATCATCTAATAAGCCGATTCCGATAATAGCAGCTATATCTGGAATGAAATCGATTGTTAATACGTAGTAGGATAAAGCGGCTAATATAATGAGTTTCGCTTTAGTAGGTAACTCTTTCTTTTTCATTGTGTAGAATAAAATAATACTTTCATATACGCTGGATTTTCCGAGGTTTACTGAGCTTTTTTTGAATTTTTTCCAAAGTGTCTGTTTCTCCATATAAACACTCCTTTTACAAAAACATAGATTTTTTAAAAGGATGGACAAAGAAGCGAAAGAATAATCAATTTTATTATTTTTTCTTATTGTATATTTCCATAAGGAATAGGAAAGTACCTGTTCGAAAAAATAAAATGTGTACTTTATAATTACTGTATAAAATAATAAAAGGCCTATCTTTCCTATATCGGAAAGATAGGCTTTTCAATTCATAGATTCTGCAATTTGAATCAAATCCTGAGCATTGTATTTTCTTTTTATATGTAGTTTGTTACCAATGGCGATTTTATATTGAAAACCGTCTTTCTGAAATATAAGCTCATATGCCAAATCAAAATGAGGGTTATATAGTGCTTTCATATTATTTTTTAAAGTATAGAACTTTGTTCCCCTGTGTACATATTGGTCTAATTTATTGTGAACTGGTGAAACAGTGATTTTTATAATCCCATTAATATCTTCATTATTGTAATGTAGTTCCAGGTTATTGTTATAGATGTAACCGTAAAATTGCTGAATTTCGAATGGGAATTTTGTTGGAGTAAGTATATGTTGTTTAAGTTTCATTTCATACTCTTTTACAATAGTAGCTTCTTTCATAAACGGATTAGTTCCATCATAAATTTGATTAATGTGAGATATTTTATTATTTTTTGTTACTATTTCTAAAATGAAACCAATAGTACATACATCACTAGTGTCTTTGAAATAAGCGATAAGAATTGTAGTATCCTCTTTAGGAGACGGTACGTCTATAATTTTATGAAGATGTTTTTCTTTTTGGAAAGTAGGTATTTTGAGTCCTTCTGTTACATATGAATGCATTAATTTTTTATCATTTTTAAGTAAAGCGTGTTTGAATTTACTTATTATATCGGTTTGAGATTTCGCGATAATAATTGAGGAAGATTGAAAATATAGTAAGAAAAATATGCAAAAAATATTTATTAATTTAGTGGTCAATTTTATCACCCTATAACTATATTTCCGTAACATTGAAATATATATGTATATGATAATGTATATAATTTAAAAGATGTTTTAGGAGGGGAAAAGATGAGTTTATTATTTGATGTAATAGCAGATATAATTTTATTTTATCCTCGAAATGATATGAAATTAAAACATCATATTGCGAAGTTAAGTGAGTTTGAGTGGTTTCGAAATCTACATGAAGATCCGAAGTATACAAGTTTAATTTGGAGTAATAGAAAAATTAAAAAGTTTATTTTGTCTTCTATTAACATGGAAGCATTAATAAAATCCGAGAAAAAACAAAAAGAGTTTATCCATCTAGTACACGATGAATATAAAAAAAGAAGGTAAGAATTTTTTTATTTTTCATATTTGGCGAAACAAATGGTACAATGAAAGCTAATGTGAAAAATAAGGAAAAGAAGTGGTCTATTTGAAAAACTTTTTAGAATTAGGAATTAGTGAAACTTTTAATCATACATTACGTGAAAATGGAATTACAGAAGCAACACCGATTCAGGAGAAGGCAATTCCTGTTATTATGTCAGGTAAAGACATTATTGGTCAGGCGAAAACAGGGACGGGTAAAACGTTAGCGTTCGTTTTACCGATTTTAGAAAAAATCGATCCAGAGTCTAGTGATGTTCAGGCTTTAATTGTTGCGCCAACAAGGGAACTAGCACTGCAAATTACGGCTGAAATTAAAAAAATGCTTGTTCAAAGAGAAGATATTAATGTACTAGCGATTTATGGTGGGCAAGATGTAGCGCAACAATTGAGAAAATTAAAAGGTAATACACATATTGTTGTTGCGACACCAGGACGATTATTAGATCATATACGACGTGAAACAATTGATTTAAGTAATCTTTCAACGATTGTACTAGATGAAGCGGATCAAATGCTTTATTTCGGTTTCTTATATGATATTGAAGATATTTTAGATGAGACACCTGGTAGTAAACAAACGATGTTATTCTCAGCAACGATGCCAAAAGATATTAAAAAATTGGCGAAACGTTATATGGATGAGCCGCAAATGATTCAAGTACAAAGTGAAGAAGTAACGGTAGATACAATTGAACAGCGTGTCATTGAGACGACAGATCGTGCAAAGCCAGATGCACTTCGTTTTGTTATGGATCGTGATCAGCCATTTTTAGCAGTTATTTTCTGTCGTACAAAGGTTAGAGCAAGTAAGCTTTATGATAATTTAAAAGGACTAGGTTATAATTGTGCTGAACTTCATGGTGATATACCTCAAGCGAAACGTGAAAGAGTTATGAAGAGTTTCCGCGAAGCTAAAATTCAGTACTTAATCGCAACGGATGTAGCAGCTCGTGGACTTGATGTAGATGGTGTAACGCACGTATTTAACTTTGATATCCCTGAAGATGTAGAAAGCTATATTCACCGCATTGGCCGAACAGGACGTGCAGGTGGATCAGGTCTTGCAATTACGTTCGTTGCAGCGAAAGATGAAAAACATTTAGAAGAAATTGAAAAAACGCTTGGTGCACCAATACAAAGAGAAATAATCGAACAACCGATGATAAAAAATGTAGATGAAAATGGAAAACCGGTACAAGAGCCGGCTCCAAAGAAATCAGGTCAATATCGTCAAAGAGATAGCCGTGAAGGTTCAAGAAGTGGTTCAAAAGGTGGACCAAGAAACGATTCAAGAAATAGTTCGAGAAATGATAACAACCGATCATTTAATAAACCAAGTAATAAGAATGGTAGTGGAAAGCAAGGTCAGCAAAGACGTGGCCGTTAAATTCTAAAATAGTAATCGGGATAAAGAGGGTTGTTATTATTTGTCGATAAGTTGATAAATAATAACAATCACCGATAAAATTTCAGATATGCTTGTAAATCATTTTATTTATTAGATAGACAAAAAAGAGTCGCGAAAAATTGCGGCTCTTTTTTGTTCTTTATTTTGAAATTAGTATATACACGATAAGTTCGATTTATGAAGCAATTTAATTTCATTTACCGTAATAAAAGTAATTTTAAACATTTATTAAGAACATAAAAAATGTTTGCGGAGCTTCTTTATTAATGGGGAGCTTTTCTTTTTTTTAAACTCTCTCGTGTGTTATTATGGGATTATTCTGAATTTATGATAGGAGGCCTTTTGATGAAAAATGAAACGTTACATACACAAGAAGATATTTTAAAGATGATGGATTCTTTATTAAGACCCGCAGTACCATTTTGGAATGAATTTTACACGAATAGAGAAAAGGATGTTCCTTTTTTTGCAAATGTTTCAGATGAGAATTTAGTTTCATATATACAAAAAGAATGGATTTCAAAAGGGAAAGTGTTAGAGCTTGGATGTGGTCCAGGAAGAAATGCAATTTATTTAGCGAAACAAGGGTTTGATGTAACAGCCGTAGATTTGTCTATAGAAGGAATTAATTGGGCCAAAGAGAGGGCGTTAGAAAACGGAATAGAAATAAAATTTGTTTGTGAATCGATTTTTAATTTGGATTTTCAAGATGAATATGATTTTGTATATGATTCCGGTTGCTTGCATCACATTCCACCACATAGAAGAATGAATTATGTTGATCTAGTTAAAAACTCATTAAAATCGGGTGGTTATTTCGGATTAATATGTTTTGCAGCAGGTGATTTGAATGAGCGAAATGGATCGGAAATAACGGACTGGGATGTGTATAGAGGATGGAGTTTGCAAGGTGGTCTTGCATATTCAGAAGAAAAGTTAAGAGAGATATTTAAAGAATTTGAAGTAATTGAAATTAGAAAAATGAAGCAAATTGAACAACCAAATAATATGTTTGGGGAATCATTTCTTTGGACAGCATTATTTAAGGAGAAATAAGAAAGTAGATAATTGACAAACTCATCGTTTTTATAGACAATATATTTACAGGAATATACGTTCGGTTTTGTTGGTCGATGTATGTTTTGCATAAATATATAACAAGGGGATGTCTCTAAATGAGTAACACAAATCAAAAAATCACTACGTTTTTAATGTTTGAGGGAAAAGCTGAAGAAGCGATGAATTTTTATACGTCGTTATTTGATCAATCAGAAATTGTAAACATCTCTCGATACGATGAAAAGGGACCTGGTGAAGAGGGAACTGTAATTCATGCAACATTCACGTTAAATGGCCAAGAGTTCATGTGTATCGATAGTTTTGTAAAGCATGATTTTACATTCACTCCAGCTATGTCTCTCTATGTAACTTGTGAAACAGAAGAAGAAATTAAAACTGTTTTTAATAAGTTAGCACAAGATGGAGCAATTCTTATGCCTTTAGGTGCCTATCCATTTAGTAAAAAGTTTGGCTGGTTAAATGATAAGTATGGCGTATCTTGGCAGTTAACGCTTGCTGGAGATGAATAATTAAAATAATATGGTGACATTAACGTCATAACAAAAGGGATGATTCAAGACTAATATGTATCATCCCTTTTATTATTTGTTTTACAAACGTCACTGGTTTTTAAAGAACGTTTCATTATTATAACTAAAGAAGAAAGACCATCGTTATTCAATAAGATTAAAATAGATTTAGCTACCCGTTGTATTTATAACAACTTTAGGTTTTTATATAATATAAAACTGCTAATTTAATTTTTCAGCTTATCTAGTAATTGAATTCATTAACTGGAAGAAGTATTCAGGTTTATAAGTCTTATTTAGGTTATACCATGAATGTAACGTATCTGGTGCAAATACATCAATTTTTTTCAATACTTCCATTGCAAATTCCAGAGGAGCTACTCCTGATGCAGTAATCAAATTTTCATCACATACTGCAGGTTCCATCTTATAAAGTTGTTCTCCTTTATAATTAGGACAAACCATTTTAATATATTCTAAATCATTGCTTGTATGTTTTCTAGAATCTAGGTATCCAAAGTTCGCTAACCCCTCAGTTGCACCACAAATGGCAGCAACAATAGTGCCGAGTTTTAACGCTTCACCAATTTTTTTTAAGATAGGATGATGAATGCTTTCTCCCCAAGTAGTCCCTCCAGGTAAAACTAAAAGATCGTTACTCTCAAGAGTACATTCATCAAGGGAAATATCTGGCTTTATGCTCAGTCCTCCCATCGTAGTAATAATTTCATTATTAGCTCCTACTGTAACTACCTTTAAAGGGGCTAACTCTTTTTTGAAATATCTTCCTGAGTTTAGTTCTGCAATTAAATGTCCATATTCCCAGTCTGACATCGTATTAAATACATAAAGATAAACTTTTTTTGTTTGCATACAATAACACTCCAATCACAATTGAGTTTTTCAAAAAAATATTAATAAATAAATTTTACAATATTTATCATTTGAATTTAACCTATTTCTTTAAGAATTCTTTAAAAAGTAATTTGGATACTTTATTTGAAGGTATGGTTTAAGAATTAAACAGCCTTCAAAAAATATAATAGTTGAAATTTGTTGGTTTTAGAATGAAGAAATTAGGCTCAATATACCAACTTAATTATTCATAATTGAGTTGTGGTATAATTTACATACAGGGGGAAAGTAGATGACACAACATAAAGAAGAGCAAATGAATGAGGCATTAGCATTATTTTACTTTGCATATAAAACTTTCACAGAAAAACCAGATGAAATAATAAAAGAATATAGTATACAGCGTGTACATCATAGAATTTTGTTTTTTATCGCTCGTTTTCCAGGGCTTAGTGTAAATGAGTTGCTATCACTTTTAGAAATAAGTAAACAAGCTCTTCACGGACCGTTGCGCCAACTGTTAGATAAAGGACTTATTGAGAGTAATGAAGCTGCACATGATCGTCGTGTGAAACAGCTGTCTTTAACAGAAGAAGGAACAGACTTAGAGAAAAAACTGAGCGATGTTCAAAGAGAGCAAATGGGAGCTATTTTTGAACAGTTTGGCGAATCATGTGAAGAAAATTGGCATCAGGTTATGAATGAAATGGCAAATAGCCGTTCAGGATTTGATGCATGGACGTCTAAGCGTGAAATACCAGTAAAATAAAAGATAGAAATAGTATCTTGATTTGTAGTTTGAAGAATCATAAATTTTTATCTGTATATTTGGCAACTATGGATAAAAAATTCACATTACCAAAAACTTTATATGTGTACGTATTGAAATTTTAAAATTCATATTTCCGAGAGGGGAATTATAATGATAAAACTGGTACTCATTCGTCACGGACAAAGTTTGTGGAATCTTGAAAATCGATTTACAGGATGGACAGATGTAGATTTATCAAAGAATGGATTAAGTGAAGCGAGAGAAGCAGGAACAATATTAAAAAAGAATGGATATACGTTTGATGTTGCGTATACATCAGTATTAAAACGAGCAATTCGGACATTATGGATTGTACTTCATGAAATGGATCTCACTTGGGTCCCTATACATAACTCATGGAAGTTGAATGAACGCCATTATGGTGCACTACAAGGATTGAATAAAGACGAAACTGCAAAAAAATATGGAGATGAAAAAGTTCATATTTGGAGAAGAAGTATAGATGTGAGACCACATGCACTTACTGAAGATGATCCCCGATATGAAGCGAATAATCCGAGATACAAAACGTTAAAAAAAGGCGAGTTCCCATTAACTGAATGTTTAGAGGATACGGAGAAAAGAGTACTTGATTATTGGCATGCAAAAATCGCACCGGCATTAAAAAATGGTGAAAAAGTAATTATTTCATCACACGGCAATACGATTCGTTCACTTGTGAAATACTTAGACAATCTCTCAAATGATGGTGTAGTAACATTAAATATACCGACTAGCATTCCGCTTGTTTATGAATTGGACGAAAATTTACATCCGATTCGTCATTATTACTTAAGTATGGACGGGGAAGTACCTGAAGGGGAAATTCCGAAACATATTTCTTTTTAACGTGAAAATTTGAAACGCATGCTTGTCTACATATACAATGTAGATTCATGATAAAAGACGTGGCCTGCTTCTAATGTATATGCGATGTAGCTAACTTTAGAAGGTTGTCCACGTCTTTTGTCATAAAGATGGCTCTTTGCGCATGTAATGGTATCGTGAGTAGTTTTGGAATGGAGGGTGATGTGATTGACGATCTCTAACATTCGAATCGGCTTATTTATTTTAGCAATCGTCTTTATTGTTCTTGTTTTCTTTTATTGGAAAAATGAAGAATTGTATGAGGAGAAGAAACAGCGAATTCGAAAAACGTGGTACGGTTTGTTCATAACATCAGTCACAGTTTATTTCACGATAAAAGGAATAGATTTAACCCTCTGGAAAAATCTTTTAATGTTTACTGCGATGGTAATTTTCGTTGATATTGCATTCATTTTGACACCTAACATTTCAGAAATATGGGGTGCAAAATTCAGTGATATCGGAAAGACGGTCCAATCAATTAAACGGTCATTAATTGCTTCAAAAGCAAGAGGAGAAATATATACGACAATTATTCAAAATGTAAATCCAGCAGCCTTTGGGACAATGGAATGGCACACGGAAGAAGAATATACAAAAAGTTTAAACGCATTTCTTGATTCGTATGCTGAAAAAGTAGGTGCGAAAATTGTTGTATTTGAAGCAGCGAACGAATTAAATACGAATTTCCGTGGTATTCGCTCTCAATTTAGTATTACAGTACCTCTAGAACATATAGAGCAATTGAATGGCCAGCAAGCGGTTCAAGTAGAAAATGTCGGAATTATACCAGCAAAAATAGTGAATGATGTTTTTATTGTTATTGATGGGAAGAAGAATAACCTTCAAGATCGAGATTTTGAAAATGTATATAATTTAACAATACATCATAGTTATTTTTGTAAGTAGGACAGAATCTTTTTCTGTCCTTTTCATCTATACATAATGTTTTAAAAAATTCGGACACAGTTGTATAAAATAGGACAATCATTCCTACACTAGCACGTAGAGGTGATTGCAGTGATAAAAGAATATGACAATGATTTTTTTAAAGAAGAAAATGAAGATGCAACAGATTTTTCTTTAATAAAAGGAGATACTTTGCAGCAAGTAGAAGAGTTAGAAGAAGAATTAAAAAGAAAGTGATAAGTGTACACGCTGTCTATATTTACTATATAATATAAATAAAAGATTGTATCTTTTGTAAAAGGGGGAGAAGGTATGGCAGAATTAAATGTACAAAAGTCTTCGTTTTTTAAAGATAAAAAGGAAGAATCAAATACAGATTTCTCTCTTGTGAAAGGTGCATTAACGGAAAAAATAGATCACTTAGAGAAACTGATTGATGGGAAAACATCTAAATATATACAACATAAGAAATTAAAGGAGAATACATAAATGTGTTCTCCTTTAATTTTTTGTTTCGTTATTGGTAGGGAATTATTCAGTATAAAAGTAAAATGGTGAATCATGATATAATAGAAGGTGATTTAAGTTATTTACATATGGATTGTATTTGAGAGAGGAGCTTAAAAATGTATTCTACTTTAGAACAATTAACAAAGCACCCTGTATTTTATCATTTTGCAGAAATTTCAAAGATTCCTAGAGGATCAGGTAATGAAAAAGAAATTAGTGATTACTTAGTGAGTTTCGCAAAGGAACGTAATTTAGAAGTTACTCAAGACGAAGCGTTAAATGTCATTATAAAAAAAGAAGCTACTTCTGGTTATGAGAATGTTCCAGCTATTATCATTCAGGGGCACTCTGATATGGTGTGCGAAAAAAACCAAGCGACAGTTCATGATTTTGAGAAAGATCCAATTGAATTAAGAATTATTGGTGATATGTTATATGCAAGCGAAACTACATTAGGTGCTGATAATGGTATTGCCGTTGCATATGCATTAGCATTATTAGATTCAACAGACATTCCGCATCCAGCTTTAGAAGTTGTTATTACAACTGAAGAAGAAACGACAATGGGCGGTGCATTCGCTGTCGATTCAAATCATTTTGACGGAAAAATATTTATTAATATTGATTCTGAAGAAGATCATAAATTACTAGTGAGTAGCGCAGGTGGTGCGAAAGCAGTTGAAACGATTTCAGTGATTTGGGATGAAGCGCCAGTAGATATGGACACATACCGACTATATGTTGGTGGACTTACAGGTGGACATTCTGGTTTGGAAATTGATAAACAACGCGGTAATGCGAATAAAGTATTAGGACGAGTTTTACGTGATTTATCAATTCAAATTCAATTTAATATGAGTGAGGTTCATGGCGGCTTAAAAACAAATGCAATTCCGCGTGAAAGTGTAGCTACAATTTTATTACGTGCAGAAGATGTACAGCAAGTAGAAGAAAAACTAAAATCATGGACACGTATTTTACAAGAAGAGCTGCGTGCTGTTGATCCGGATGTTCATGTTTCACTTACAAAAGTAGAAGAAAAGGTGGAAAAAGTCTTTTCTAAAGAAACACAAAAACAGCTTATTTCTTCATTATTCTTAATTCCAAATGGTATACAAAGTATGAGCATGGATATTAAAGGTCTTGTAGAAAGCTCAACTAATTTAGGAGTTATTCAAACACTGCAAGATGAGATTAAATTACGAAGCGAAGTGAGAAGTTCTGTAAGTAGTTTAAAACAACATATTGTAGATGAAATTAAGTATATTGCGGAATTAGTAGGGGCAACATTTGAAAAAGAGTCTGAGTATCCAGAATGGCCATATAATCCTAATTCGCCTATCCGTAATTTATTCGAAAAAGTGCACCAAGAAAAATACAGCAAAGATGCTGAAATCTTCGCGGTACATGCAGGGATTGAGTGCAGCGTATTTGTTCAAAAAATGCCTGATTTAGATGCAATTTCATTCGGTCCAGATATCTTTAATGTTCACACACCAGATGAGCATATTAGTATTTCTTCTGTTGTGAATAACTGGGGATTCTTTGTTGATGTAATGAAGGGAACGAAAGAATTAGCTAAGTAATAACCGATGAATTTAAGAGCAGCCCATAAAAATTTATAGGCTGCTTTTTGTATTGAATTTTATAAGAAATTCATTTTTCGTTAGTATGTAATAATAAGTTTGAACAATTAATAATGATTAATTATTGCGAATGATATAGAATCAATTCGAATGGGCGGAGAAAATAGAAGTAAAGATTTATAGGCTATATAAAGTAAAGAAGCTGAAAAACTGTATGTTTTTTATCTCAAATCAATTATATCTATAAATTTAAGAAAAATTCTGTTATAAGATGCATCAGT
>NZ_JBALMG010000189.1:0-14977 GCF_036963225.1 Bacillus sp. JJ783
GTATTGTAGGTGAAGAAATCTACAGGTTCTCTTTTGGAATTTCAAAAAAGATGATAAGAAATTATAGATTAAATTTTTATTTAAAGTACTATGTAATGCTTAAAGATGAAGCGTTACATGGAAACGTAAAAAAAAATTTATCTGAAAAATAAAAAAAGATTGACAAGTATATTGAGAAACATTATCATTTCGATGTAGATACAGAAAATGAAAATCATTATCAATAGATTGGTTTTGTTTCCTTTTCTATAATTAAGTAATAGAAAACACACTTGACCAATTAGTTTAGTAAGTGTATTATTTTTTACAACATAATTGATAATGAAAATCATTATCGTTTATGTTGTTTAATGAGATTAATTTTTATATGAGAGGATAGAGGAAATGAACTTAGGGGAATTTGATGGAAAAACCGTTTTAGTAACAGGTGCCGCTCAAGGTATAGGTAGTGTTGTAGCAAAAATGTTTTTAGAAAGAGGAGCTACAGTTATTGCGGTTGATCAAAATGCAGAAGGGCTTAATATGTTTTTAAATCATTATGCATCAAATGAAAGTCGTATTAAGACGTTTCATTTAGATGTGAGTGATAGTGTCACTGTTGAAGAGGTAGTAGAACGAATTGAAAATGATATAGCGCCAATAGATATATTAGTAAATGTTGCAGGGGTTCTACGTATGGGAGCGATTCACTCTTTAAGTGACGAAGAATGGAATAAAACATTCTCTGTAAATACTACAGGAGTTTTCTATATGTCCCGAGCAGTAAGTAAACATATGATGTTAAGGAAGTCAGGGGCAATTGTTACAGTTGGTTCAAATGCGGCAAATACTCCGAGAATGGAGATGGCTGCGTATGCTGCATCAAAAGCTGCAACGACGATGTTCATGAAGTGTTTAGGGTTAGAACTTGCAGCATACAATATTCGTTGTAACTTAGTTTCTCCGGGTTCTACTGAAACTGAAATGCAAAGATTACTATGGGCTGATGAGAATGGAGCTCAAAATATAATTGCTGGTTCTCAAAATACATATAGACTCGGAATTCCTTTACAAAAAATTGCACAACCTTCAGAAATTGCTGAAGCAGTATTGTTTTTAGCTTCAGATAAAGCAAGTCATATTACAATGCACAATTTATGTGTAGATGGCGGAGCTACATTAGGAGCTTAATAAAAAATTCAGGAGGTTATTATACTATGAATGAACTTACAGCCGTAAAGGAACTGTCAGAAAAACTTTTAGAAGATTATAAGACTGAATCTTCATTCTTTTTCGCTTCACCAAATCGAACGATATTGGCAGAAGGAGAGTTTACTACAGTAAAACATAGTGAAATCGAAAGTTTTCCAGAGCTTGTAAAGGCGGTATTAAGTAATGCCAAACAGGATGGAAATCCAAATCCTATCGTTGTAGGAGCTTTGCCATTTGATCGTAGAAAAGAAGTTCAACTTATTGTACCAGAATATTGCAGAATTACTGAGCGTTTACAGTTAGAAAAAACAAATGAGATAAAACAAAATGAGAAACTGGCATTTGAAATGACACTAGTTCCAGAGCCTGAAGTTTACATGAATGGTGTGAAGCAAGGAATAGCAAAAATTCAGGACGGAGCTTTAAATAAAATCGTTATATCTAGATCGTTGGATGTTAAATCTTCAGAGGTAATTGATAAACAAAAGCTTCTTCGTGAATTAGCAGAACATAATAAGCACGGCTACACATTTGCTGTTAATTTACCGAAAGATGAAAACGAGAAAAGTAAGACGTTAATTGGAGCAAGCCCTGAATTACTTGTTTCACGTCATGGTATGCAAGTAATTTCTAATCCGTTAGCTGGTTCAAGACCACGTAGTGATGATCCAGCAGAAGATAAAAGAAGAGCAGAAGAATTACTTTCTTCTCCAAAAGATTTACATGAACATGCGGTAGTAGTTGAAGCGGTTGCCGCTGCACTTCTTCCGTATTGTCATACATTACATGTTCCGGAAAAACCATCAGTTATTCATAGTGAAGCAATGTGGCATTTGTCTACAGAAGTGAAAGGTGAACTTAAGGATCCAAATACTTCTTCTTTAGAATTAGCAATTGCTCTTCATCCTACGCCAGCAGTTTGCGGAACTCCAATGGAAGAAGCGAGAGAGGCTATTCAACAAATTGAGCCATTTGACCGTGAATTCTTTACAGGAATGTTGGGGTGGAGCGATTTAAATGGAGATGGTGAATGGATTGTTACAATTCGATGTGCTGAAGTGCAAGAGAATACACTTCGATTATTTGCAGGAGCTGGAGTTGTTGCTGAATCAAAACCAGAAGAGGAGTTAGCGGAGACATCAGCTAAATTTCAAACAATGTTAAAAGCTTTAGGGTTAAGTGATAATTCATTGAATGACAAGTAGGGGGAAGAAAGAATGTTAACAGGTTATACGGAATGGCCAAAAGAATTAGTAGACCGTTATCGAGAAGAAGGTTGTTGGCTTGGAGAGACATTTGGTGCGATGTTAAGAGAACGCGCTGAAAAGCATGGAGATGAAATTGCGATTGTAAGTAGTAATACACATATAACGTATAGTGAACTTGATAAAAAGGTAGATCGCTTAGCTGCAGGTTTATTGAATTTAGGAATAAAGCAAGAGGACCGAGTTGTTCTTCAGCTACCCAATGTTATAGAGTTTTTCGAAATATGTTTTGCACTATTTCGAATTGGAGCGCTTCCTGTTTTTGCGCTACCTTCACATCGAAGCAGTGAAATTAGTTATTTTTGTGAGTTTGGTGAGGCGAGCGCTTACGTTATTTCAGATAAGGCACTCGGATTTGATTATCGAAAACTAGCAAGAGAAGTGAAAGAGAAAGTTCCAACCTTACAACATGTAATCGTAGTGGGGGAAGAAGAAGAATTTGTGAACATAAATAATCTTTATATGGATCCGGTTCCATTACCAGAAGTTCAGCCAAGTGATGTTGCGTTTCTCCAATTATCAGGAGGGACAACAGGGCTTTCTAAATTAATTCCTAGAACACATGATGACTATATTTATAGTTTACGTGTTAGCGCTGAAATTTGTAATTTGAATGCAGAAAGTGTCTATATGGCAGTTCTTCCAGTAGCACACAATTACCCAATGAGTTCTCCAGGGACATTTGGAACTTTTTATGCGGGTGGAAAAGTAGTGTTGGCAACTGGAGGGAGTCCAGATGAGGCATTTGCTCTTATAGAAAAAGAAAAAGTGACGATTACCGCTCTCGTTCCGCCATTAGCAATGATTTGGCTTGATGCTGCATCTTCCCGTAACAACGATTTATCGAGCCTGCAAGTTATTCAAGTAGGAGGTGCGAAATTTAGTGCCGAAGTTGCGAAGCGTATTCGCCCTACATTTGGATGTACGTTACAGCAAGTGTTCGGTATGGCGGAAGGATTAGTAAATTATACACGATTAGATGATCCTGAAGAAATTATTATTCATACGCAAGGTAGACCGATGTCTACGTTCGATGAAGTACGAGTTGTTGATGAAAATGATAACGATGTAAAGCTTGGTGAAGTAGGTAGTTTATTAACACGAGGGCCATATACAATTCGTGGCTATTATAAAGCGGAAGAGCATAATGCACGATCGTTTACAGAAGATGGATTTTATCGTACAGGTGATCTTGTGAAAATAAATGAACAAGGTTACATCATTGTAGAAGGAAGAGATAAAGATCAAATTAACCGTGGTGGTGAGAAGGTTGCTGCGGAAGAAGTTGAAAACCATCTATTAGCACACGAGGCAGTACATGATGTAGCAATTGTATCTATGCCTGACGATTATTTAGGAGAACGCACTTGCGCTTTTGTTATCGCTCGTGGACAAGTCCTAACTGCAAACGAATTAAAAATGTTCTTAAGAGAACGTGGTATAGCAGCTTATAAGATTCCAGATCGAATTGAATTTATTGAATCATTCCCGCAAACAGGTGTTGGAAAAGTAAGCAAAAAAGAATTACGTAAAGCAATTGCTGAAAAACTTATTGCAGTAAAACGTTAAAAAACTATTAAAAGTCGGAAGGAAGTGATTAGATGGCTATCCCATCTATTTCAGTATATAAAATGCCAGTTGAATCAGAACTACCAAAAAATAAAGTGAATTGGACACCGGATCCGAAACGTGCAGTTCTTCTAATCCACGACATGCAAGAGTATTTTCTTGATGCATATAGCGATAAAGAATCGCCAAAAGTAGAACTAATTTCAAATATTAAGGTGATAAGAGAAAGATGTAAGGAACTTGGCATACCGGTTGTTTATACAGCACAACCTGGTGGACAAACGTTAGAACAACGAGGGCTATTACAAGACTTTTGGGGTGACGGTATTCCTGCTGGACCGAATAAAAAGAAAATTGTCGATGAACTCACTCCAGACGAAGATGATATATTCCTAACAAAATGGAGATATAGTGCATTTAAAAAGACGAATCTATTAGAAATTTTAAATGAACAAGGACGAGATCAACTCATCATTTGCGGTATTTATGCGCATATTGGCTGCCTTTTAACAGCTTGTGAAGCGTTTATGGATGGTATCCAGCCATTCTTTGTGGCAGATGCAGTTGCTGATTTTTCACTAGAGCATCATAAACAAGCATTGCAGTATGCATCTAATAGATGTGCAGTAACGACATCAACAAACTTACTGTTAAAAGATTTACAAAGTTTAAAAGGTGATGAGAGTGAAGGAATCACTTTACAGGAAGTGCATGAACTAGTTGCACAACTACTCCGTGAGCCAGTAGAGAGTATTGAAGTGGATGAAGATTTATTAAATAGAGGACTTGATTCGGTCAGAATTATGAGTTTAGTAGAGAAGTGGCGCCGCGAAGGGAAAGAAATCACTTTTGCAGATTTAGCAGAACGTCCTAATGTTGCCGATTGGTACCGTTTACTATCTTCACAAGCAGCACAAGTGTGTAACAAATAGATTACATAATAAAGGGGTAGTAAAGAATGCCTAACAGTCAAAAGATTCGTTATTCGTTATCATCTGCGCAGTTTGGTATGTGGTTTGCGCAACAATTAGATCCGCTTAATCCGATTTATAATACTGGGGAATATATAGAAATAAACGGAAATATTAATCAAGAAATTTTCGAGTTAGCTGTATGTAAAGTTATAACAGCAGCAGAAGCACTTCGTGTTCGTTTCGAAGAGGATGAAATTGGCCCATGGCAAGTTATTGAGGAATCGTCAAAGTTTCATATGCATTTTATTGACGTTCGTAAAGAGGAAAATCCTGAAGAAGCTGCTAAGGTATGGATGAAAAATGATTTATCTATGCCCGTGGATTTAACAGAGGATAAATTATTTACTGAAGCACTTATTCAAATTGAAAATAATCGTTTCTTTTGGTATCAGCGCATCCATCACATTGTGATGGATGGCTATGGATTTTCACTTCTTAGCCAAAAGGTAGCGAATGAGTATACATCACTTATAGAAGAAACAAACAAGACTGAAAAGTCATTTGGTTCTCTTGCAAAAATTGTACAAGAAGATAATGAGTATCGTGAATCTAAACAATTTCAGGAAGATCGTACTTTTTGGTTAGAAAAGTTTGCTGGTGAACCGGAAGTTGTAAGTTTAGCAGAACGAGCGCCGAGAACATCAAATGGATTTTCACGAGAAACTGCTTATTTATCAAATTCTAGTACGAAAACGTTACTAGAAGATATCAATATTTCGTTAACGAATTGGCCCGAATTTGTTGTAGCTGTAACAAGTATTTATATGCATAAATTAACAGGTGCAAATGATATTGTTTTAGGTTTACCGATGATGGGGCGTCTTGGTTCTGTATCTATTCATACACCAAGCATGGTAATGAATTTAGTTCCACTTCGTCTAAAGTTAACTCCAAATATAACTTTTGCAGAATTAATACAGCAAGTTTCTGAAGAAATTCGAGATATACGTCGTCATCATAAATATCGTCATGAGGAATTAAGAAGAGACTTAAAGTTACTAGGTGAAAATCAAAGGTTATTTGGGCCGTTAGTGAATGTTATGCCTTTTGATTATGGGCTTAACTTTGCTGGAAATCGTGGCATTACACATAATTTATCAGCAGGACCTGTCGATGATTTATCGATAAATGTATATAAGCGCTTCGATGAAAATGAGCTAATGATTCATTTTGATGCGAATCCGGAAGTATATAGCGATACGGAACTAGCATTGCATAAAGAAAGATTTATGAATCTATTAGAATTAGTGATAAATAATTATCACAAAGACGAGCCGATTGGAAAAATAAACATTACTCTTCCTGAAGAAAATCATAAAGTTTTATTGGAATGGAATGAAACTAAGAGAGCTGAAGAGCTAATTAATCTACCTATATTATTTGAAAAACAAGTACAAAAAAATCCAAATAATATAGCAGTTACTTGTAACGGGATAAAACTTACGTATACAGAGCTAAATGAAAGAGCGAATGAACTTGCAAACTATTTAGTAGAAGAAGGAATACAAGCAAATCAGTTTGTAGCCTTAGTATTTCCAAGATCAATAGAAATGGTAGTTAGTATGTTAGCAGTCCTAAAGGCTGGTGCAGCGTATTTACCAATAGATCCAGAATACCCAGCCGAGCGGATTAATTATATAGTAAATGATGCAAATCCAGTTTGTATCATAACACAGTCATCTGTTTCATCCTCTTTAGTTATAGAAAATGATATTAAAAAAATCATATTAGATAGTGAAGAAACGAAACTAGCATTAAAAACATATTCTCATATGAATATGCCAATTAAAAATGATGAATCACTTTTAAACCCAGCATATACAATTTACACTTCAGGATCAACAGGGAAGCCAAAAGGTGTAATTGTTCCTATGAAAGGTTTAAGTAACTTCTTATTATCTATGAAACATACGTTTTCATTAAATGAAAACGATCATTTATTAGCAGTTACAACGTTTGCGTTTGATATTTCTGCTTTAGAAATTTATTTACCTCTTATTAGTGGTGCAAGTATAACAATTGCTCAGAAAGAGGTAATCCAAGAGCCTTCTGCGTTAACGACACTTTTACAAGAAGAAAGAGCGACAATTATGCAAGCTACACCGACGCTCTGGCAGGCGTTAGTAACTGAATATCCAGAGAGGCTACAAGGGCTAAACGTGCTCGTTGGTGGTGAAGCTCTTCCAGCGCATTTAGCAAATAAATTAAAAGAATTAGGTTGCTCTATAACAAATTTATATGGACCAACTGAAACGACAATTTGGTCTACCTTCATGAACATTGATGAAAGTGAAAGTGGTATACCTCCTATTGGAAAGCCAATTTGGAATACTGAAGTGTATGTGTTAGATGCAGGGTTACAACCAGTTCCACCTGAAGTTATTGGTGAATTATATATTGCGGGTGAAGGACTTGCGAACGGATATTTAGGAAAACCTGAGTTAACAGCTGAACGGTTTGTTGCAAACCCTTATGGAAAAGCTGGAGCACGTATGTACCGCACAGGTGATCTTATGAAATGGCGTACCGATGGTGTGTTAGAGTACATTAGTCGCGCAGATCATCAAATTAAAATTCGTGGTTTCCGAATTGAATTAGCGGAAATTGAAACGGTGTTACAAGGGCATCAAAGTATTCGACAAGCGGTAGTAATAGTACGAGAAGATCATCCAAATGATAAACGAATCATTGCGTATCTCGTTGCAGAAGAGAAGGAACCAATTAATCTTTCAGAAATTCGTGCTTATGTTTCAGAAAGTTTAGCGAATTATATGGTACCATCGGCATTTGTTGTGCTAGAAGAATTACCATTAACACCAAATGGTAAGGTTGATAGAAAGAAATTACCTGCTCCTGATTTTAATGGAATGAATAATGAGAGAGTTGCTAGAAATCCGAAAGAAGAAATACTATGTGATTTATTTGCTGAAGTACTTGGTGTTTCGCGAATTAGCATAGATGATAATTTCTTTGAAATGGGTGGCCATTCGCTTCTTGCATCTCGTCTAATGGTAAGAATTCGTGAAACGTTAAGTGTGGAATTAGGAATTGGAAAACTATTTGAATCGCCCACTGTTGCTGAATTAGCGAAACAATTGGATCGTGCCAAAAGCGCAAGACCAGCTATTAAGAAAGTAAGTAGACCAAATGAAGTTCCGCTTTCATTTGCACAGCGTAGGTTATGGTTCTTAAATTGTTTAGAAGGTCCAAGTCCTACTTATAATATTCCGTTAGTCATTCGTATGTCTGGAAAATTGAACGAGGAAGCACTGCAAGGTGCCTTTTATGATGTAGTGAAGAAACATGAAACACTTAGAACAATTTTCCCTAACGTATTAGGTAGTTCATATCAGAAAATTTTAAATATGGAAGACTTAAATCTAGAAATGATTATAACAAAAACATGTAAAGATGAATTAGAAAGTGTACTTTCAGAGGCGGTAAAATATAGCTTTAACCTTGATGTTGAGCCAGCAGTTCGATTACAACTTTTTAAAGTGAGTGAAAATGAGCATGTATTACTAATTCTTTTACATCATATTGTAGGAGATGGCTGGTCATTACAACCGTTAACGAAAGACTTTACAGTAGCTTATAAAGCACGATGTCAAGGTGATAGTGTTCAATTAGAAACCCTTCCAGTTCAATACGCAGATTATTCACTTTGGCAACAGCAATTACTAGGTGATGCAAAGACACCAGAAAGTCTTATTTCAACACAATTAGATTTTTGGAAAGAGGGATTAAAGGGTTTACCAGATCAAATGGAGTTGCCTACAGATTATCAGCGTCCAATTGAAACAAGTTATCGCGGAGAAACAATTCATTTTCATATAGATAAAGGTATGCATAGTAGGTTAGTAGAGCTTGGTCGTAAAAATGGAGTTAGTTTGTTTATGGTGTTGCAAGCGGGACTTAGTGCACTATTTACAAGATTAGGTGCTGGAACTGATATACCAATTGGAAGTCCGATTGCCGGAAGAAATGACGATGCGCTATCAAATATAGTTGGTTTATTTGTGAATACATTAGTGTTACGTACAAATACATCAGGAGATCCAAGTTTTAAAGAATTATTAAATAGAGTGAAGCAGGTAAATCTGGCAGCTTATGAAAATCAAGATGTTCCATTTGAAAGACTCGTTGAAGTGTTAAACCCAGTACGTACCCGAAATAGTCATCCGCTGTTTCAAGTTATGTTAGCTTTTCAAAATACGCCAGAAGCAACGTTTGATGTCCCTGATTTAGAAGCGAGCCTTGAAATTCAAAGTGTTGGTTCTGCAAAATTTGATTTAACATTTGAAATTAGCGAGAGTAATGGAGTTGATGGTACTCCAAACGGCTTACACGGATTGTTAGAGTTTAGTACCGATTTATATAAACGTGAAACGGTTCAAAAACTAATAGAACGATTCATTCTGTTATTAGATGATGCGGCAAGACATCCGGATCAATCAATTGGTAGATTAGAAATATTAACTTTAGCAGAGCGAAATACAGTTTTAGAAAAGTGGAATGGTGGTTTTCAAATTGTACCTGAAATGACATTGCCACAATTATTTGAAAAGCAGGCTTATGTAAGTCCAAATTCTATTGCTGTCGTCTTTGAAGATGAAAAGCTAACTTATGAAGAGCTAAATAGAAAAGCGAATAGAATAGCTCGTTTGTTAATAGCGAAAGGAATCGGTCCTGATCAACTCGTTGCTTTAGCGATGCCGAGATCTTTAAATATGGTTGTAAGCTTACTTGCTGTTCTTAAAGCTGGTGCCGGATACCTTCCGTTAGATCCGGATTATCCGTCAGATCGTATTTCATTTATGCTACACGATGCGAAACCAGCATGTGTTTTAACAAATTCAAGTGTAGAAATTGAATGTGATGAGGCACTAAAGATTTTAGTTGATGATGTGAACATAATAGAAGAAATTGAGAAATATAGTGAAGACAATATTGATGAAATGGAGCGCATTAAGCCGTTATATCCTTCACATATTGCTTACGTTATTTATACGTCAGGCTCAACAGGTAGACCGAAAGGCGTTATGATACCTCATCAAAATGTAGTAAGACTTTTAGGAGCAACTGATCATTGGTTCCAATTTGACGCAGACGATGTGTGGACGATGTTCCATTCATACGCTTTTGATTTCTCAGTTTGGGAAATTTGGGGACCTTTATTATATGGAGGGCGTCTAGTCGTAGTACCACATACTGTAAGTCGCTCGCCGAAAGAATTTTTACAACTGCTTGTTCAGGAAAAGGTGACTGTTTTAAACCAAACTCCATCAGCGTTCTATCAATTGATGCAAGCCGATCGTGAAAATGAAGAGATTGGTCAAAAATTATCTTTACGATATGTTGTGTTTGGAGGAGAAGCACTTGAACTAAGTCGATTAGAAGATTGGTATAGTCGTCATCCTCATAACTCACCGAAGCTTATTAATATGTACGGTATAACGGAGACGACGGTACATGTTAGTTATATTGAATTAGATGAGAGCATCGTCTCTTTACGGGCAAATAGTTTAATCGGGTGCAGTATACCGGATCTTAAAGTATACGTATTAGATAACTATTTACAACCGATGCCACCTGGAGTAGTTGGAGAAATGTATGTTGCAGGTGCAGGACTGGCTCGTGGATATTTAGGAAGAGCAGGATTAACTGCTGAACGTTTTATCGCAGATCCATTTGGTAAGCCAGGTACAAGAATGTATCGTACAGGAGACCTAGCGCGCTGGCGTCAAGATGGGATGTTAGATTATATAGGACGTGCAGATCATCAAATTAAAATTCGTGGATTCCGAATTGAATTAGGGGAAATAGAAGCGGTAATAATGAAACATCCTAAAGTTGAACAAGTAGCTGTTATTGTACGGGAAGATCAACCAGGGGATAAACGATTAGTTTCTTATATCGTCGCATCAAATAATGAAACGATTGATACGAATGAAATGCGTCAGCATGCTGGTGGTAGTTTACCAGATTACATGGTTCCATACGCTTTTGTAGTAGTAAATGAGTTACCTTTAACTCCAAACGGTAAATTAGATAGAAAGGCATTGCCAGCTCCAGAATTTATTGCAACATCTTCTAGCCGCGGACCAAGAAAACCGCAAGAAGAAATGTTATGTGACTTGTTTACAGAAGTTTTAAGTGTGACTCAAATTGGAATTGATGACGGATTCTTTGATCTTGGTGGTCATTCACTTCTTGCAGTGCAGCTGATGAGTCGCATTAAAGAGGCGCTTGGCGTTGAACTGAATATCGGAACTTTATTTGCAGCACCTACTGTTGCGGGGCTTGCTGAAAGACTTGAAATGGGGAATGGTCAAAGTGCACTTGATGTGTTGCTTCCATTACGAGCAAGTGGAGATCAATTACCACTATTTTGTGTACATCCAGCAGGGGGATTAAGTTGGTGCTATGCGGGACTAATGAAATCTTTAGGGACAGATTATCCAATCTATGGTGTACAAGCACGTGGTATCGCTAAAAATGAAGAACTTCCAAAAAGCTTAGAGGAGATGGCGGCGGATTATTTGAAACACGTTCGTGAAGTACAGCCTCACGGACCGTATCGTTTACTCGGTTGGTCGCTTGGAGGAAATGTTGTTCATGCAATGGCGGCGCAACTACAAAATGAAGGGGAAGAAGTAGAATTACTCGTTATGCTTGATTCTTATCCTGGTCATTTCTTACCAAATACGGAAGCACCTACTGAAGAAGAAGCGTTAATCGCATTACTTGCTTTAGGTGGATATGATCCAGATAACATGGATGGTAAACCACTTACTATGGAAAGTGCGGTTGCAATACTTCGCAAAGATGGAAGTGCATTAGCAAGTCTTGAAGAAGAGACTATTTTGAACTTGAAAGAAACTTATGTAAATTCGGTAGGGTTGTTAGGGAAATACGTACCGAAAGTTTATAACGGGGATATTTTATTCTTTAGATCTACTGTTATACCAGACTGGTTTGATCCTATTTCTCCAAATACGTGGCTAAATTATTTAGACGGGGAAATCGTGCAGCATGATATTGATTGTAGACATAAAGATTTATGTCAACCAGGTCCACTTACAGAAATTGGACAAGTATTAGCGGAATATTTGCAGAATAAGAAAGGGGTAAGTAAAGTATGACGAATCCATTTGAAAATGATAATTACACATATAAAGTATTAATGAATGAGGAGGGCCAGTATTCTCTCTGGCCTGCCTTTCTCGATGTACCTATTGGATGGAATGTTGTACATGAAGAAGCTAGCAGACAAGTTTGCTTAGAATACGTTGAAGTTAACTGGAACGATTTAGATCCGAAAAAAAATCAAATTAGCGAAAAAATATTAGTAGGAAAACAATAATGAAAGCAAACATACATCCAAAAGTAGTTGTAAGCATCGTTTATATAACAGCGATGTTTATGGCTGCGATGGATGCAACGATTGTGAATGTAGCACTGCAAACGATAAGTAAAGAACTACAAGTACCTCCTTCTGCAATGGGGACAGTAAATGTTGGGTATTTAGTTAGCTTAGCTGTTTTTCTTCCGATTTCTGGTTGGTTAGGAGATCGCTTTGGTACGAAAAAAGTATTTTTAACTGCCCTCTTCGTTTTTACAATTGCATCTGCATTATGTGGAATTGCTAATGATATTACTTCATTAAACATTTTTCGTATCATTCAAGGTGCTGGTGGCGGACTTTTAACACCAGTCGGGATGGCGATGTTATTCCGAACATTTTCACCAGAGGAAAGACCAAAAATTTCTCGATTTATTGTACTTCCAATTGCTGTAGCACCAGCGATCGGACCAATTATTGGTGGTTTCTTTGTAGATCAAATGTCTTGGCGCTGGGCATTTTATATTAATCTGCCGTTTGGTATCATTGCGTTGCTATTTGGACTTCTATTTTTAGCAGAGCATATTGAAAAATCGGCTGGTCGTTTTGATTCTATCGGTTTTGTTCTTTCAGCACCAGGTTTTGCGATGCTCATCTATGCACTCAGTCAAGGCCCGTCAAAAGGTTGGATTTCTCCAGAAATAATAAGTACTGGAATAGCTGGGATTGTATTCATTACATTGTTTATAATTGTAGAACTGAAAGTAAAGCAACCGATGTTAGATTTACGCTTATTAAAAGAACCGGTCTTTAGAAAAATGAGTCTTATTTCGTTGTTTTCATCAGCTGGTTTACTAGGAATGTTATTTATTTTTCCGCTTATGTATCAAAATGTAATAGGAGTTTCCGCGCTGGAATCAGGTCTTACGACATTCCCAGAGGCGATTGGATTAATGATTTCTTCACAGATTGTACCATGGTCGTATAAGAAATTAGGAGCTCGAAAGGTAATCTCTATTGGATTAATAAGTACAGCGATTATATTTGTTTTATTAAGTTTTGTAAATCATGATACGAATCTATGGCAAATACGGGCACTATTGTTTGGCATAGGTATTTTCTTAGGTCAATCTGTCGGTGCAGTTCAATTTTCTGCTTTTAACAATATTGCACCACCTTCTATGGGTAGAGCAACTACTATATTCAATGTGCAAAATCGATTAGGATCTGCCATAGGAGTTGCTGTTTTAGCTAGTATACTATCTGGTTTTGGAAGTAATAACGTACAGAATAATGTACAATCAGATTTCTTACCATATCAAGCTGCATTAATTGGATCAGCAATATTTTTACTGGTAGCATTACTATTTTCTTTACGTATTTCCGATAAAGAGGTAATGTCAAAGAAGAATAAAAAGCCGGTATCTGTATTACAAAAAAAGAAAGAAGTCGTAAATGAATGAGTTGCAGCATGCTAATACTCTTTTGAAATAAAGTGATATTGGTATTTAAAAGGAGAGAGTTTACATGATAGAGAGTAAAGTTGTAGATTCTGTACCAACTCTTAATGAGAATAGTTGTCAAATATGGTGGGCGAGAATTTTAGATTTACAATCATGGCATTACAATTTACTAAATGATGTAGAGCGAGAGAAAGCAAATTCATATCATCATTCGGCAGATCGTGCACGTTTTATAATAGGTTGTGTAATTAGTAGGTTAGTTCTTGGAAAGATACTTTCTATGTCGCCAGTTCAAGTACCGATTGATCGAATGTGCCCAGTATGTAAGTTACAACACGGTAGACCTCAATTACCAGAAGGTATGCCGCAAATATCCGTTTCCCATTCGGGTGAGTGGGTTGTCGTGGCATTTACAGAATCTGCACCTGTTGGTGTTGATGTTGAACAAATGAATCCAAATATAGATGTTATGAAAATGGCAGAGGGCGTATTAACAGACATTGAAATAGCACAAGTTATGAAATTACCTGATGAGCAGCGACTAGAAAGATTTTTAACATATTGGACTCGAAAAGAAGCAGTGCTGAAAGCGACAGGTGAAGGACTATTGATTCCACCAGTAGAAATTACAGTATCAGCTCCAAATGCCCCTCCCGAATTGTTAATTTTTAAGGATAGACAAGAGTTAGCAGAAAATACAGTGATGGAAGATGTAAGACCTAGTTTAGATTATATGGCTTCCATTGCAATATTTAGTAAAGAAGTAACTGAAATTACGCAGTTAGACGCGGTATCGCTATTAAATTATAAATCAATTTAATAAAATATTTTATAGAAGAGGTGTTCCTCATGTTAGTGGCGGAAAATAGAAAAAGCGAATTAACTTATAATGTACAAGCAATTAAAAATATTTTATTTTCTGGAGATACATCATCTATTCTTGCTTTAGAAAAGCTTTTGAATGATACAGTTCAATTTGATGTTCTAGAACAAGAAGTAATTGATAGACAGTACATTCCGAAAGAAGCAAAAAATTTCTTTGATAAAAACGGAACATTTCTTTACCGCGTATCTAATGTTAGTTATAAAGGTAAGGTGTTATCTGAAAATCTAATTTTTGCAGACACTTCGTTTTTACCACATACTATAAAGCAAGAATTAGAGGATGGA
>NZ_JBALMG010000189.1:15005-15277 GCF_036963225.1 Bacillus sp. JJ783
ATGTAAGAAGAAACGTATTATATGAAGGATATCAGCCATCTGGAAATATTATTGAATTGTTTGATGGATGTTCTGTTTCAGCGAATGTTTATCCAACTAGAAAATATCAAATTGTAAGGAACTGCAAATGTATATTTTATATTTGTGAAGTGTATCATGCAGAGAATATACAGGAACTGCTTAAATAAGAAATAAACAAGAAACCAGCCTATAAAATGGCTGGTTTCTTGTTTATTTTACAGCTTCTTTTAATTCTTTACCTGCTTTAAATG
>NZ_JBALMG010000190.1:0-8469 GCF_036963225.1 Bacillus sp. JJ783
TCTAATTATTTTGTAAACTTTCCTAATATAATTTTAACATAAATTCCCATTATGTTACACACTTTACCAAGTGACATTTCTCTAAAATAAAATTCACAAAGTTAAGGTGGCTCAATACAGAACTAGGAGGTGTTGCTTTTATTGATTACAGTCTATTTGGGTATGGGTATTACTGGTAACAGTTAAACTAACTAGGAGCTACTGTTAACTAAGTAAAAATCATTTATTAACTTTAACAGAATTCAAGTTAAAAAGGTGTTTTCAAGTATAGAAAGCACCTTTTCAGTCTACAACTATTTTTTAATAGTCTAATACTTTTTTCTATAGTCTAAAACATTTTTTTAATTAAACAATTGAACAGTATCTTTTTTCTTTTCTTTTAAAAAAGCTTCTGTCAATCTCTGATCTGCTGTATATTTTGCTTTGTTCGGCATTCCTTCAGCTCTGGTTATTTCCATTGTATTTAAGTTTGCTACTACCGAGAAAAGCGTTCCAAATTTATGCTCTGTTAAATTTAAACAGACATGCCCCTTGGTTTCAGACATAATTGATTTGGCAATAGAAAGTGTCATATTATTAACATTTTCAGCAAGAACTCTATCTAATGTTTCAAAACGATCTTTTGATTTGCTCCAATTCCAGTTCTCTACAGCTAATGCACCTACATGATGATTCGTACAATGAATATAATTATTTTTCGGTAGACGAACATTACATTCATTTGGAGTAACTTCAACAACCGCCATACTCCCTGATGGATCAGCCAATAAATAGTTATTCGCAACTGAGCTTGGAAAACTTTTTAACACCTCGATTCCTTCTGCTACATTACTGCAATTTTCTAAAATATGTTTACATGAAATATAAAAGTTTAAACCCAGTTTAATTCCCTCATGTGGGACTGCTGTAATGCCCACAAATAAACCATGTTCATTTATGCCATCCACTTTTCCAATAAAACAATCTGAGTGACCTAGGTATTTATTTTTGTCATCAAAACAAACCAATGAAGACTCTGTAATTTTCTTCAAACTAAAGAGCATATCATAATTGCGGCCGATAATGACTTCCTTACCATTAAATGCTGCAAAAATACTGCATTGGCCTGACGGTTCAAAGACTCCTATACTTAATAGAAAGGAACTCACTTCCTCAAAAGAAGCATGACAACCGTCAGCAAAACCGTGTATTTCCTTTACAATATCCGAATCAAACTCATTCAGAATCGGGATACATGATTTTCCATAATGTAATTTTTCTTCTGTAACTTGTGGGAAGCGAAATCCGTTTTTGTAAAGAATTTCTGCATAATGCTTCCCTGCCCTATATGGATCCCCTTTCAATCTCGGATGATACATATTCTTTTCCTCCTTTGTTAAGCAAAATCTTTGTATATAAAAATAATAAACCCTCCAGTAGATGGAGAGTTTACCCGAATTTTATAAAAATCTTATTTAATATCAATTTTTGATAACAGGTACACATAATTTTGTGAAAAAGTCTGATGGATGTCTGCTTAAATTGGGACGTAGATCCCGCAAATTAAAATTAGAAGAAATTAGTCCTTCCTCATATATTTCCATCATATTTCCATTTTGCGTCAGATTATTTTCATCAATCCACTTTTTCATTATTTCATATCCTGCAGCCAAGTCTGTGTAAGGTCCTTTAACTGTAATGCATGCGTAATTTCCGTTGGGTAATATTCTACAACTATCTATATTATTCGAATCACTTACAGGTATAAGCAATTCGACATCCGCCTCATTTTTCTTCAAATCTCTATCATGGAAAATAGCCATGAGCTTTCCATTAACCTTAAGATTAAAAGCATAAACTTGGTCGAATAAATTTTTTACGAGCATATCTATAAATTTGATCTTAATTCTTTTACGAAGAGTATATACCCATGTCTTCTCCCGAATTTCAACATAACAATTAGAGAAAATCGGGCCCTGAATGATTGGAACATCGGTTTTTATTTTTATTTACAATTGTTTGATTTCTTCTATTTCTTTAGAGATTTGTTCTTTTTGCTTTTCCAGTTCAGAAATTTTTTGTTCGAACATACTATTCCACTGTACTTGATCAGCTCTCTCAATAATTTCCTTTATATCCGCTAATGGAGTATGCAAACTTTTTAGAAGCATTATTATTTTAATAGCTTCCATTTTGTCATAGTCATAATAGCGATAATTAGTTTCAGGGTCTATGTATGAGGGCTTTAGTAAACCAATGTCATCATAATACCGCAATGTTTTAACAGGTAAATTACATATTTCTGAAAATTTCCCTATAGTATACATAATATTATCCTTTCAAATACCTAACTGTGTTTATAAATAAATTAACCTACTTACATTAAGTATAATTTCATACAAATCTCATAATAATGTTTACAAAATAACCAATTCTGTTTGAGATTCTTATTCAACAATCTGGCCCAATTGTTGAATAAGAAAAAAAACCCGCATATTCACACAGGATTTTTAATCAAACTTTATTTTAAATGATCAATCTTTTTTATAAAACAACACTTTCCTCAATTTTAAGTGTCGGGAAATAATCACCATCCACATTTGTTTCCTTCTGTGGTACCTACTTCTTTTCCGTCTCTTATATCTACAATATGACTTTTTGTTGCTTTGAAATGAAGTCTGATAAAAAGCACCTCGTAATCTCTAAAATTTAATCAAAACACATTTAACATTCTTTAATTGAAAAGATAAAGCATCGCATCTTTTTTATAAACGTCGTAACTTTATTCAAAACTTCGCGTCTTTCTTAAAAACATCGTGACTTTATTTCAAATCCATAACTATTTTACTACCGATAAAATCTTGAGATTCATTGCTTCTCCTTCAATTCATCCAAATCCATATCCCTTTAGCGTGTCTATTCGCGATAATATTTCTTTCTTAACACAGTCAATTCTTCACCTAATTTTTCTACATCTGGTTTCCAAAACAAATTAACTTTGTTTACTTGTTTTAACGGAATCAGTCTTTCAGTTTTCACAAGTTGATTTAATCTAGCACGAGCTATATTGAGTAATTCCATTACTTCCGCAGCCGTTAAAATATATCCATCCACAAATTGTTTAACATCTTCCCTAGTTTCTAATTCATACATTATTAATCACCACTTTGATACTTGTTTTTTTATTACTTCCGAAAGCAGACATAACAGTGTCGCCAATAAATAAAATATAGTTGTGCCCATTAATACATAATCTGATTTTGATAAATCCCCCCAATTAATCACAAATCCAAAAATAACTATTAAATATATAAAAGACGTAACTGGACTACTCAAAATTTTCTCTGTTTTCTCCATTCCCTCGACCACCTTTCCTATATATGTAAATTTTATCATAGATTTAATTATTAATTAATAATTTTCAGAACAGTATATCAAGTGTTATCTACATGATTTAAGATATAAAGCATCCATACATTATTAATCACATCATGACCCTATTTCAAGTTTACAAAAGCAAAAAAATAGCCCCTCTCATTTACAATGAACAGGGGCGCTTTTTCTAGTACTCTACATGTTAAGTGTGTGCTAATCTTACGGCATACGATCTTTTAAATCTGCTAAAGGTATAAGCTTGTCGACAAGCCATAACCTCTTATTTCCATCATAGATAAGATTTATTTGCATTAATGACATATTATCAGATGAAACACCATTAACTGTAATTTTACTTTTCACTTTTGCTAATACATTTGCTTTTGTAGTATCCAAAAATGCATAATACAACTCGCCACCTGTGTATTCAGATTGAAATGAAACTTTCTTCTTTTCTTTCTCATCTCCAGTTCCAGGAGCAGATTGTGTTGGTCCACCTGGTGGTGTTAATTCTTTCTTTGCATTTGGTGTTATATATGCATCGATATTAGCAAGGTATGATTCGCCTTTACCCGTATCATAAGTACGGAAAGCTTTAAGAAATCGTTCTGCTGCTTCTTTTACTTGTTGTTGATTATTACTCTTTAGAGCCGACAACTCCTTTTTTGTATCGTTGTATTGCGCCTCCACCTTTTCCACTTTTTTTGTTAATTTTATATTATCATTTTTAAGTTTTTCATTATCAGATTGATATTTCACTAAAAATCCTACGCTACATATTAATAAGATTGCTATTATAATGGTAATTTTCTTCATCTATTTACCTCCTTTTTGCAGTTTCATGAGTTGTTAAGTGTTAATTGCAGTATTATCTAACCACACGACCATACCCCGCAAAATGCTGTTGAAAATATGCTTTACTTAAATCAGCATATCCAATTGGATCACCAGCATGATACATTATATTATTCCCAACATAAATTCCAACGTGTGTAATATAGTTGCTTGTGGCATATGTGCTATGGAAAAAAACTAAGTCTCCTGGCTTTGGATCCGTTACACGTTGAGTTTTATCCCATTGGGTTTGTGCAGTACCAAATAAATTAATACCAACCCTTGAATACGTATATTCAACTATTCCACTACAATCAAATGATGTATTTGGGGTTCGTCCTCCGAAAACATATGGCCATCCTTGATACTTTAGTGCTTCTGCCATAATTGCTTGGAATACATCATCACCTAAAACGCTACCACCGGCAATTCCACCAGAACCTCCGGGACTTTGACCAGGTTGATAATATTTCATAACATGCGGAACATAATCTGGATCACCATAGCACCAATTATTTGCTACAGCTTCTGCACTACGCCATGAAGCACATTTATAATTATTTATTGCAGTTTGTTTTGCTGAAAAAGCCTGAGCATTTTCATGGGTATATCCACCCTTTTCAAGGGCATATCCTGCATAACCAGTTCCATATAGTGATAGGTAAGGATTTGATATTATCTCCACCTTTTCCCCCACTTCACACCGTACGTGAGAGTTTCCCCTCATACGGCGTTCCATCTGATTCAATTGACCTAATTTTTATACTAAAGAAAAGATAGGAGTACGGTTCGCAAGTATTCTTAGTTTGTCGAACAATTTTTCCTTTTCTTTTCCTATTTCATATTTAGCTAAGATGGATTTTGCCCTCTCTGAATCATCGTGATGAATTGCAACGTGTATGTCTTCCAGCACAATTACCAAGTTTTCATAGTCGTCTTTTCCGTCAAATTCCAACGGAACTTTATGATGGCAATGCCAGCCAATTAGACCTAATTCTTGTTTGGTAATTGCACATTTTCCATACTGTGCTACAAATTTTGAAATACGATTATCATTGTATTCAACAGTTCGATGATTCATATAAAATCGTTGCACATGTCTAAGTATCTCCTTATCTATAACTTTCAAGGTATCGTGAATTTTCATCCTGCCTTCTTCTGTATAATTTGAAATAGACTGGGTGAAATTTCTTGCCGATTTATGCTTCTGTGCATGTATCGGTATTAATACAATATCCTGAATTTTATAGAGCTTCGGATTATAGTTCCGATACCTTTTTCTTAAGACAGGTGACATATCGTGCTTAGTGGCTTTTTTCCAATCTCGCCTCAATCGATTATAGAGTGTTCTTATGAGATGGCAACTCATTTGGTCTAAGTCATAATTAATATGGGTTGCAACGGCATAATAATTTTGTATGCCCATTACAATTGTGTTGTAATGCCATACTGCCTCTGGCGTTTGCTTCTTACTTATTTTTTTGATAGCTTCCTTTAATTTACCGTAAGCATTCTCTCTAGCTTTCCGGCACATTCTACTATGAGCGACATGACGTTTTCTCTTTTTCCGTGCTTTGATGGTAAATCCCAAGAAATCACTGGATTTCTTTTGTAGGTTAACAATTTGGGATTTCTCAGTGCTAATTTCAAGATGTAGCCGTGTTTTGAGAAAATCTTTTGTCGCCTCAAACATCTTAAGAGCCGTTGGATAGTCACGACATAGTATTTTGAAATCATCTGCGTATCGGATTATAAAGCATTCCTTCAAATTGCTTTTCTTTAATGCTCTATATTTGTCATTTCTCGCTCTGTATGGATGTTTAGTCTCAATGGTCTCCCATTGGTCACTAATCCACCAATCTAACTCGTTTAAAACGACGTTAGAAAGAAGAGGGCTCAAAATGCCTCCTTGTGGAGTCCCCTTATTTGGGAAACCTTCATTAATGATTTCCGCTTTTAACAAACTTGAAATGATAGAGAGCAATTTCTTATCTCGTATCCCCATACTCCATAACTGTTTCATGAGCTTTCCATGATTGACATTGTCAAAGAATCCTTTGATATCTATATCTACACAATAGTGAAAACCTCTTCCTTGACTGTTCACCAAAGATTTCATCCTTGCTAACGCATGATGTGTACTTCGGTTAGGACGAAACCCATAACTATGGGCATGAAACTTTGCTTCACATATAGGTTCGAGAATTTGTAGGATACACTGTTGAAATAGCCTATCCCATATTGTCGGTATCCCAAGAGGTCTCTTTTTACCATTAGGTTTTGGTATGAAAACTCACCTAACCGCTTGTGGTTGATACCAGAAAAACATTGACCTAACCTTTTCTATCATTTCATCTGTTAAAAGCAATTTTATATCGTTGATGGTCATGCCATCGACCCCAGCTGTCACACTACCCATATTTTTTTTAATGTTTCGATATGCCAATTTGATATTTTCATCCATCATCATAAGCTCTATTAGTTTATAAAAATTGTCTCCATTTTGACTTTGCTGATACAAACCATCCTGAATGGACTACATATCATAGTATTCAGCGTGTCTCAGCTTCGCAGTTTTCTTTATAAGTCGGTGCTCCTTTCAGAGTTAACCTTTTTTAGTCTCACAAGAACCTTATAATTCGACTGATTTGCTCTATAAAATGGTCGGTCAATCTTCTATCAGACTAATGGCTATCCCTCCACGATGTTTCCATCGTCTCATAGGTACTATGCCATCACTCTCACCACCATAAATAAAGGTTATATGCACGTTAATCTCACGGGCATTTTCCCTTTAAACACTTCGTCAAAGATAAGTTCTCCATGTTGGTGGCTTTCCACGTTCCACTATTTCTATCTGTTCATGACACTTTTAGGGCTCTCCTTTAAGCCTGTTGACTGGATGTCGCCTATAACGACATATGGACTTTCATAACAACTATTCTTACTTATCCACATCAACGCCACGCTCGTGGCACGCACATTTCTATGTGTTATGCTTTCTAGACCCGTACATTCGGAGATTCGTCAGATTCTGCCTACCAATGGTTTTTGTGAATCCATTCTACCCATGAGTGTTTTATAGACTCCCGACCTATAGGCTACATCATCCATCTCTGGACAACTTTCGTAGTACTTACGTACTTTACGATAGCTCTCGGCCGACTTTACCGAGCTTCACACACTTACAGTTCTTATCCACTGTATCATGCATGTCGGAGTATCAGAGGAAGCCCTTCCAGGCGTTACCCTTTCATTTGACTTCTCGAAATAGTAGTTCTCCTGATTTCAAATCAGTGCTCAACCTTTTCAGTTAAGAACGTGTCGCACAGTTATAACATTGTAATGTGATATTTTGATCACCATTGGATTTTTTATGACAATCAGCAAAATGCATTAAACCATATTTTATACTTTCCTCTGGATCAGTAAAATACCCTGGAGGATACCCTTGTGATTCCGAGCTTTGCATAACGTCCAATTGGGTTCCAGAACTTTCCTGTTGAATAAGAGCTAATATTAATGAAGTCATTGCTTCTATGCCATGTTGCGCCGCATATTTCCTTACCAATGGCTCCCATCTCATTACTTCAGGACTAACATTTGCAGTACCTGGTGCAAAAGGACCACCAATTCCTCCAGGACTGACTTCATCTTCACTCATCGTGGACGTTAGTAAAAATATCACTACACCTAAACCTAAAACAGCAGCCATAATAACACCGGCCGCTATTAATAATGGCTTTGCAACAGCAACTGTAGCTGCCTTTTGGGCTACTTTGACTGCTACTTTCTTACCTACTTGTGCAACTGCTTTACCCGCTATTTTTGATCCCTTACCAGCCGCCTTCCCTAAAGAATGGCCTGCCTTTTTCAAGGCAGGCTTAGCATTCTCCAGTTCAGCTTCAGGATGATGTTCATGTTCAAAGTCGCGATTTGGTTCCGCACCCAATGTATAAACCCTCCTTCATGAGCTGAATTATTTTGGTTTTATTGTTTCTTTTGCTTTTACATTTTTTATAGCTTCTTGTTGTGTTTGTGCTTTTGCATTAACTTTCTTAATATCTGCTCCTTCTTTTACATATTGTTGATTATTCACTTTAGGAACATTTTTACTTTGTTGTTGATTAACCGGTTTTACCTCTACTTGTTTTTGTGGTGTACTCACATGGGAAGTAGTGACTGGTTTGCTCTCCATCGGGTTTGATTGTAATGGCGTTGCCCCCGATTGTGGTGCTGTAATTGGTTTACTCTCCATCGGATTCGATTGTAATGGTGTTG
>NZ_JBALMG010000190.1:8634-15645 GCF_036963225.1 Bacillus sp. JJ783
CTGACTGTGGTGTTGTGATCGGTTTACCATCCATTGATTTTGTTTGACCCGTTGGTGTTTTAATTGCTGCTACTGGTTTTGCTTCCGCCTTCACATCTTCTTGCTTATTCTCAAGACCATCATTATTTTGATTTGCAACTGGTCTAATTTGAGCTTTTACATCTTCTTTATTACTTAGTTCCTCATTTGATTGTGCAACTGGTTTAACATCTGCCTTTACATCCTCTTCTTTATCTTTTAACTCTGCTTGTTGTATTTCCGGATTATCATCTTGATGTTTCCCTCGTACAGCTAATTCCGGATTTTCTTTAGTAGCTGCTACTTCTTCCTTGACCCTTTCTTGCTCCTGATTTCCTTTTCTATCGCGAACACCTAAGTTTTCTTCATTTTTCATTTGATTAATATTTTTTTCTTTTTCTGCTTGCATTTGTTCTTTTTCCTTGCGTTTACCTTCTCCTACCTTTTCTTTTCTATCTGCATAGTTTTCTTTCAACTGTTTAAACTTACTATAACCTGATTTACCCATTTTTCCAGCCATTGCAACACCTGTACCAGCTACTGCCACACTTCTTCCAACAGCCTTAGATCCTCGTTTAACATCTCGATATTTATCTCTAATATTACTCATAGCATCTGATGCACGTGCTGCTCCTGCACTTGCTGGTACTGTAGTAATTGCATCGAAAATTGTTTTACGGTATAACCAAACGCCTAAGAATGAAAGTATTTGTAGTATAGCTACAAATAAGTATCCATACTTATCGGTAGCGCTGAACAAAATTGACGATACCCAAAACATTAAAGTTACCAGGAAACCAATTGCAACTTTCATAAGCAATGTTCTAAACAGTTCAGCTAAGAACTTTTTAGCCGTTCCAGTCCACGCAGGTACTAATGCCATTAATAGCATTACAGGCGACATTAGCGCTACGATGATAAACATTAATTGATAAAATAACATCGCCATACTGCATAATCCAAGAACAATCCATAAAGGAAGATTAATTAAACCTAGTAATAATACGAGTGCCCCTCTCTCAAAAGTAGCATCTAAAGACAGAGTTTGGTTTTTCTGAACCTCAACTTCATCCTTTAAAAGATCTTTTCTTTTATCAGGGTCTGTCGTTGTTAACATTTTCTTTATTCTTTCATCACCGATTTTCTTCATATCTGTTGTGCCAAACTGTAATAATGTATAAGGTTGTTTTATTAATAGAGTGTGTGTTAAATCAGTAATAGAATCGACACCGCTTGAATGTCCTTCACTTGCTCCACTAATACTTTGAGTTGAATCAAGAACAGTTTTATTTACTTGCTCAGAAAAAGTGTTAAGTCCTTTGATGATATAACTTGAATTCGCGAAAAAACCTAGAGTAAAAACTAAAATACCTAATGCTTTTAACAATCCCCCTAGCATCTCCGACTGACGACGCTGTATAAAGCCTACCCAGATAACCCAGCAAGCTAAGAAAGCTAACATGAGCCCAATTAATTCACTATATATTCCATTACCCCAAGAACCATTGAACCCTGCTGTTTTAGATATTACATCCCCCAACTTATCTCCAACATCAGCAACTATATTTAAACTCATTGATTGGCCTACCATATTTGTTACCAAACTACTAATTGCAAGGTTTACTGTCCATGCAATACTAATTAATATAAAAATAGTCGCTACAATTTGTTCTTTAATGTTGTTTTTCCATTTCCAAAATTTAAGAGATTCTCCAAATCCACCTTCTGGAGTATAAACATCAATCCCATAACTACTTGGTGGATATTCCTCATATTTTAATTTCTCTTTATTCTTCGGAATAATGTCGTCTATAAGGGAAGGCCGTGGCTCATCTTCCGCATAAACTGGTGCAGCTTTAAAAAGTAAATTAAATGCTAAAAGAAGTGTACAAACTAATAACAATAGGGTAATAAACTTTTTCATTACATGTTACTCCCCCTTTATGGGAAACCTATTAATCTTTTGAGCTAAACTCACTTGTCGGTTTAGTATTTGCTACTTCATCAATTTCATTTCGTTCAGGGCCAGAATAACTTCGAACTTTGAATCCATCTTCTGTACGAACTACCCTTACCCATTTCACTGCTTTATCGATGTTTTTAGGGGGCTTCTTTGAAGTAAAGTTATACATAATTGTGTCCTTATCTACCACATATTCTTTTACTGTGTAGTCTTTGTAAGATAAATTATTTTGAGGACCTTTATTAGGATCTAATATTTCATTTTTCTCCCCATCGACAACTAATTTACGTATTGTTTTATAATCATGTCGTAAATCTGCATTTACAAAATCAAGCATCATTTCTCTTGGAGTGTGTCCCTGTTTATCCTTTTCTTCTCCAACATTTTTTTCACTATTACCACATGCTGCACTCAGGATAAGAGTACCTACACATAGACTTGTTAGCATAATTTTTTTAAATTTAGTTTTTAACATATTAACTCACTCCTACATTTATTTTTTCTTCCCCTCCTTCGACAAAGGTTGCATTAACTTCCTGCTTTTCATCATCATTTGACTTTCTATAATTCTTTCTTGCATTTGGTCTTGTATCAAATGCATCGTATAGATCCTTGAACACTACATCCATTGTGACAACGCCTGTTCTTCCCTGAATATCCTGGAATAAACATTGTCCTGTTTCTAAATTTGTAATAATCGCATGATTTTCTTCATTATCAGGTAATCCAAAGAAATCTAAGATTGAAGAAATTTCTTTACTGTCTGTATTACGGAATGAGAACTTCATACCGATATTATTCTTAAATGTCTCATCTCCAAGGTCACTTGCACTTTGAGTAGCAAAGTATACTGCAGAGTTTAAGGCACGCCCTTCACGAACTAGCTTACGAGCCAACTCTCGCCCTTGAGAAGTCCCCATAATTGCCCATGCTTCATCCAATAAAACAATTTTGAATTTAGTAGGGTCTTTTTGAAAGAATTTTCTTGCAAATGAAGATAGAGACATCAGCATACTAACAGATAAATTTTCTTGTAAGGTATAATCTTTCGGATCTTTTTGAATATCTGGCATGTCAAGATGCTGAATCTGTATGATATTTACTGCTGTATCAAGTTCAATATCTCTATTTGTTCCATCACCAAAGATTAAGTGTGCAAATGATAAATTCTCAAATGCTTGAATATGAGCGGCTAATTGTTGGTCCACTTTATCCTCACTATCTTCAAGATATTGAGATACAGCAGTTAAGCATGGCTCTTCCATTCCTGCAACAAATTCTACAGCTGAAGCCAAGCGTGGGAACTTTTCCGAGTTATCAGGTTTAATACCTGTAATGAAAGTAAGAATTGTCATTGCTAACTCAATTGCATCTTTTCGACTATGTTTATGAATGATAAATGGGTCTAGTTTCCCTTCATCTCGTCTATCAGTCCCTAGTGTAATAACGTTTACTTTACCTTCTAAACCGTGTAAATCTTCTGTCCAGTTTCCCCTCTCACCTTTTGGATCGACTATCAGTGTTTGAGCTCCTCCAAGTACTGCAAGATAAACAATTAGGTTCGTTCCAAATGATTTACCCGATCCAGTACTTCCTGTTACTGCAACTGAAAGTGCGCTTGTTTTTTGATTTGCAACGGTATTTGTTGCTGCAAGAGAAGGTGTCATATAAACTGCTTTGTTTAAAATACCAGTTGTTCCAATATAGAATCCGATATTATCTCCTAAATCTTGTGTTGCTCCAAACATACCGGCCGCAAGTACTCCAGGTTCCATAAAGTGTATATAATCATTTACATACCTTCTTGCACCGGGGATATGTTCATTAAACAGAAGGAACTGATCCCCATATGGTCTTACTAGTTCAATCATCATCTCTCTATAAATAGAAATGAGTGAATTTGTATTCCGGCGCATTGTATCTAAATCTTCGGCACATATACAGAAAGATATTGATGTTTTAACTAGTGGCATACGTGTCTTTTGTATGAGGGCTTGTAGCTCAGTAGCTTCCTGAACACCTTCATACACGTTTAATCCAACAGTTTGTGCATTTTCCCTAGCATGCATTTCTTGATCTTCCAAATCCTTTTTCTTCTTATTTAGTTTAGATAATGCTTTACGATGATTGATGTTTTCTGTACGGACACTTAATTCGATGGGAAAATCTATGTTTTGAATCATATACATCCACTCTTGGTCTGGAAACTCCATCGTATATGGGATTTTAGATGCCGATAAAAAGCTCATATATGCTGGATATTCTAACCCGTCGGTACCAATCTGAGACATTTCAATATGTCTTCCTTTAACATCAAATTCTGCCTCGGATAATCGTAATAAGCTTTCTTGATTTGGTATTATTGCAGAGTCGTCATTCTGTACGGGAGGTGTCCATCCAGCAGTTACTGGCGCCTCTAATGTGCGATAGAAGTTTCTTAATATAATCCATTGCGTTTCATTAGTTTCTAGAGCCCTTACAGCCAAATGTTTTCTTATTTTATTTTTAAAAGCGCTAGCTTCTCTTTTAAACATCTCCAAATCAGTTTTTAGTATTTTGGTATCACCAAGTAACCCAAACTGTTCTGCAGTGTTTTTAAAGGTATGAAATGCTGTATACAACATTTCTTTAAGCCCTTCTTGTATGTGTCTTACCTTTAATTTCACGCCAATAAAGTATCGGTACTCTACTGCATTTTTACCAAATTTTCGTTCTAGCTCATGAACAACGTCATCAGTATGATCCATTGCAAGCTCTTTTAGTTCACCGCTTACTGTTTCTTTAAACTCATCGGCTTTTTCTTTGAAATTCTGATAAACAGGTATCATTAATAGATGTTTTTCTTCTTCATAATTCCAAAACAAACCGAGTTGTCGCATAAACAACGTATTTTTATCATCGTCTCCCTTGAATTCATAAGGAATCCCGTATGCCTCATAATACGCCCAGCAAGAACCATCTTGGTTAAAAATCAAATTATCGTGAAAGTATTTGACTGGAAATTCAACCTGATTCATTTTACCCTCCTTAGAGAAGAATATGAGACTAAAATAATTCTTCCGTATAGATTAATTAATTACTTATTATTGATTGAATCATCCTTGAATCGTATTAAAGTTTTATATTGATAGTTTCCGATATTACCAGTTGTATCTTTATAGCGGCTAATCTTCTTACTTTCGAACATAAACACGAAAAATCGAAATATAAATTTATGTGGGCTTTTTCCATCCAATTCTACATTGCCAAAGAAATATGCTATTCCACCTGGTAATATTAGATATTTTAAAAACACATTATTTCCTAAAGGTAAAAACTGATCTAGAATAAAAATTAAAAGTAAAGATCCAACAAAGAAGCCCAACTGTCTATATGGAACCGGGAAAGGGAGGGTTAAGTCCCTTATCCCGTATAAACTCTTAGGAATATCCCATATCGAGTTGTATGTCCTAACTTCTTTACGAGTCGGCTTTTGAGTCATTTTTACCAACCCCTTTAATATTTTCAGAGATTTTTAACTTATCACTTGAAGACTAAATTATATAATTTTGTACCAAGATCTTTGAAAACATCTGGTGAGAATACAAATACGGATAAAAGTGCACAAACAAATATCCAACCAAGTAATCCAGCCATTTGTCGTTTAACTGCTAGAACGATTACTCCAATAAGTGCTACAACTAAAAAGATAGGGCCTAATTGAGCTACTAACCAGTTTTTAATATTTACTCCAAAATTAATATTACCTAGAACCGCTGCATCTGTAATAGCAGGTAATTGGTGAGCTACCATATCTAATCCCAAAAGCTCCATAATTATTTACCCTCCACTTTCTCTAACGTATTTTCAAATTTTTTCATAGAGCTAATTGAAAACTTGTTATCTTTATTTACTAAATTTAAGTCATATGTGTATGTGTACTCTAAGCTGCTATCATTGTCTTTTAATTTGGCATCAACTAAGACTCTGTAACCTTTATCTTTATCTTCATAAATACGGAGGTTTTCTAATTTGCTAAATGTCATAATACCTTTAAGTCCGTTTGATATATTGCTTTTTTCAAAGTAATAGGCAATTTCTTCTGGTGTTCCTTCTGTATATACTTTAAATACAGATTGTAAAAATTGTTCTACTTTTTTTATTTCTGCATCTGTATTAATTTCTCGTCCTTCTGATTTGAATGTGGCTACTTTATAAGATGCCTTTTCTCTCTCTCCATGAACGATTGTAGGATTGTTAGGAACTACCATCTTCCCTTTCTCCATTAAAATTGGAATAGAGAAGTACCTTGTAACTTCTTTAGGTTCTTTTGGTGTATCTGGGGCTTGAGTCGTTCCAGGAGCAGGATTATTTACAGGTTCTAGTTTCTGCATGATTTTCAACGTAACTTCTGCTTCATTTCCTTTTTGATGAACCTCTACAGCTTCCGACTTAACTAAAGTACTAGAAGCGTTTTTTAAAGTATCTCTATTTAATCCACCTTGCTCATCGGATCCTTCAACTAAATATTTTTCTAATCGTTTTTTCCGCGCTTCAGCTACATTCATATCAACCTTCCAGTTAAAATAATCAGCGGCAAAACTATTAGCATATGCAATTAATTCTGCTTCTGACATTTTAATTTTTACGGGTTCCTCCTTCTTTTCTTGAACAGCTACTGCTCTAGGAGGACCGGCAAGTTGGATAAATGAAAGGGAGCTTCCTGCAAACACGAATCCCATCACACACCAAAATGTAACCTTACCTACTTTTTTTCCTGTGATAGCTGGAACTTTCTCCCTTGTTTTACGTTTCTTCTTTTCTTTAAGTGCTTCTGAATTTTCTTGTTGCATATCTAATATTTCAGTTGTTTTATTCTTTGCTTTTTTAAAAAATGTAAATTTCTTTTTTTCGGAGTTTTTCTGGGATTTCTTTTTTACCATGTCTTCACCTCTCTTATTAAATGGTTAGGAAATTACAAATTTCATTGTAATTTCCATTAATCAACTATCTACTTTAAGTATGATTTACTTTTTTCGGAAATCTAAGAG
>NZ_JBALMG010000191.1:0-2430 GCF_036963225.1 Bacillus sp. JJ783
AATAAATATTGATACTATTGATAAAAATTATCTAAGGGATTTTCCTAAAGAAAGACTGTTAAAGTTAAATGTATCGAATGTAAAAGAAAATCAGATAGAAGAAGGTATACGCAAAGTAATTGAGGAAATCAAACAATCACAACGTCTAAATTTTCAATTTAAAAAAGAATAATACGAATAAGGAGGTTTGTTGTGAGACACAAATTAATAACCTTGTTTATATGTATTACTATAGTAATTGGAGCGATGGTAGTTACTAAATATTATATAGAAGATGATCAATGCATAGCAGTTGGTATGTATTCAAGAGGTATAATCGTAGATCAAAATAACGAACCTATATCAAATGTGAAAATTTATGAGGATTCAATTGAAAGTAAGGAACGTAGTATTTCAAATGAACAAGGTGAATTTGAAATTGCAAATGGCGTTTGTGGTGACATTACGTTACAATTAGTTACTCCAAATAGCGAAATCTATACGAGGAAGTATGAAAGAAAGCATATACCCCAAGTTATAAAGTTGAATTATAAAAATGAAGGTGAATAAAATGAAACCATTACAAGGTAAAGTAGCAGTTGTGGCCGGAGCAACAAGAGGTGCTGGAAGAGGTATTGCGATGATGCTTGGAGAAGCTGGAGCAACTGTATATGTAACAGGAAGAAGTACAAAAGGGAATCTATCCTGTATGGGAAGAACAGAAACGATTGAAGAAACGGCAGAGCTTGTAACAAAGCAAGGCGGAATCGGAATCGCAGTTCGTGTTGACCATACAATAGAAGAAGATATTAAAGTTTTATTTACAAAGATTCAAGAAGAACAAAATGGACAGCTTGATATTTTAGTAAACGATGTTTGGGGCGGCGATCCTTTAACAGAATGGGAGAAACCTTTCTGGGAACACAACTTACATAACGGACTACTCATGCAACAAAGAGCTGTTCATTCTCATATAATGACAAGCCATTACGGTGTACCATTAATGGTAAATAATAAAAAGGGACTTGTAATTGAAATTACAGATGGTGTCGATTATCAATACCGAGGCAATTTATACTATAGTTTAGCAAAAGTCTCAACAATTCATTTAGCAGAAGCAATGGCGAAAGATTTAGAACAACACAATATTACAGCTGTCGCAGTTAGTCCAGGATTCCTTCGTTCAGAAGCGATGTTAGATATATTTGGTGTAACAGAGGAGAATTGGCGAGACGGAGCAAAACAAGATCCTCATTTTATCGCATCTGAAACGCCTTTCTTCGTTGGGAGAGCAGTCACAGCTTTAGCAAGCGATCCAAATATTCATGAAAAAACTGGACGAGCGCTAAGTTCATGGGAATTAGGAAGAGAGTATGGATTTACAGATATGGATGGAAGACGACCAGATTGGGGAAAGTATTTTGAAGAAAATGTTTTAAATCAAAATTAATATTTTTAGAGCACTCAATAGCTGAGTGCTCTTTTTCTTTATACTGTAAATAAATAATAAAGTCCTCTTAAAAATAAAATCGTTATTTAAGCATTGGTATAAATGAAATAATGTCAAAAATAAGGTGACAAATCCAACTTATCCAAATACTTTTTGAATTTTTCCATATATAATTTAGGGCTAATCTAACTGGGATTATAGTTATTAATAACTGCATTGGCACAAAACCATAAGCTGGAATATGCCATAAAGCGAACAACACACTACATATTAATGATGCCGTGCCAAATTTCAATCCTAATTTTTGTAATGCAATAATTATATTAGTACATAGCAACTCTTCGCCCATTAACATAAAGGGAACACGATATAAAATCATAGAAATACTTATGACTCCAGCAACAGAATTTTTAGTTGCAGGTTCAAAAATGTAGCTGAATATTAAGCTGGAACCCATACCCACGATTATAGTTAAAGGCACACCCCAAAGTAATGTCTTAAACTTAAAATGTTTAAATTGATCTAACGATATTTTCCCTAAAAAATAGTATCCTATAATTCCGCATAATGCAACATTCCATAAAGCTTCAAGAATCATTCCTAATACTTCGGGCATATTATCCCCTAAAAATGAGAAGAGTTGATATACAATCCCAGAAATAATTAATAAACCTAAAGCCAAAAGAGATTTTGAATCAATTTTCTTCTCTGTTCCCATAATCCTTGTTTCCACAACAAGCCCTTCTTTCTTATTTTTTGTTAATTATGAATATATAATAGCACATTATTTTCCGAAATAATGGTAATTGAGATGGACATAATAATTTTATTTTTTCAAATCAGTAAGTCCAAGATTAGGAGATTCCTTGCAAGAGTCATTTACATCAAAACCTATTATTAATATCGTGATTAAATTAAAACATTTTGAAAATGGTATGAAGTAAAGAAATTATTAAAAAAAAATAATAATCGCCCATCAAATTTATGAGTAGGCGATTATT
>NZ_JBALMG010000192.1:0-2194 GCF_036963225.1 Bacillus sp. JJ783
CTGTATATCGATCCCCTTTATTTAGATATGCATAATTACATATTTCTCCACAACAAAAAACAACAAATGCACAGCGAAAAAACAATAAATTAACAACGAATAAACAACAAATAAACAATATTTCTAAAAAGATATGTCGTTATTTGTTGTTTTTCATCACGAAATATACAACGCGATATAAAGATTTAATAATGTTGGTTTAATAGCTGATTCATCAAAATTATTATATCCATACTCATTTTTTATATCTTCAAAGCTTTTCTTATTTCCTTTTACTTGTTTACCCACTTCAAGATTTGATTATATTTTTCATAAAAATAAGATAGACTTTAAAAGCCTATCCTAACAATTTTGATTTCTTTTATGCTTAATCCTGTTTTATTGCTATTGTTCATTATCTAAAATATCTAATAAATCCCCCCTGTTTCTTTCTGCTCTTTTTCCTTCTTCAATTTTCTCTTTATTACACTCTAAAAGTGTCATAAACTCTACCTTCCACACTAGGAACATTAGGATGTAGTTAATTTTCCCCCTTTCCATCAACTTGACACTAAAAATAAAAATCACGTTACTATTCTCTTGCATGAGTAGTAACGTGATTTTGTAGTTCAAATTATTCAGGAAATACTATATTATCGTTTGATTCCTTTTTGGGATTAGAAGTAGTATTTATGCTATCTGTAGAATTCTCTAATTTATTAATGATCGCTTTTAAATTTGGCATTACTCCTATTTCATTTTCTGGATTTGCTGATAGAGTTGCTGTAGCTGGATCACTGAGTAGCTCTCTCATTTCTTTTGGAGTCAGAGGTCTTCCAAGGACTTTTTTTTGCAATTCCTTGTAAATTGACTGCGGCTCCAGCGATAATTGATGATGCACTTGAAGTTCCATTGAAATATGATGTATAACCAGATAAGGCGGCCGTTGTTACATTCTCTCCCCATGCATATGTATCTATTCGACTTCCATAGTTAGAAAAATATAGTCGTTTATGAGGAAGAGCTGATGATGCAGCGCCTACCATAATAGCTCCTGAATCTTTAAAATTAGGACTGTTACGATTTAAAGTATATCTCCCATTTGCATCGGTCAATTTATCTAAATCTACACTGCCATTAGCTCCAGCTTCTATTACAATAATGCCTTTATCAGTGGCATATTTAATAGCCTTAAATTTTTCTATATCATATTCTATTGGGCAAGTCCAAGTTTACTACCAACCTGCATCTCCAATAATAGAACCTCACCAGGTTTCATTACTTTAACTGCCTGCAAAATCGAATCTGCCATGTTACCACTACCATCACTTCTTGTAGTTGATGTAACCATAGCGTTCGCTTTAGAAGAAGTTCCTACAATACCTATATTATTATCACTAGCGACAACTATTCCTAATACTGAAGTACCATGACCAGCCTGATGAATTAGGTTTACACTGCCAGGCACAAACTGAATATTTTTGTCTACTAAATCTTCATGATCTAATAACCATCCATTTTCCATATCAACAAAAGTTATCCCCTGCCCATCTCCACCTGGTTTTGTCCATGTATATTCTGCATCAATACCATAAGGAGCAGGCTGCAAATACCTTTGATTTTTAAACAAAGGGTTATTTGTTGATTGGACAGAGGACGTTGCACTGCTTTCAGCATATTTCAAAAAATATACGCGTATGTTCAACGTAGATTATTAACCTTAGCAACAACACGCTTACCTACAAAGGGACTTCACATTAATTTCTCCTATTATATATAAGTCATTCTTAGTCAAATTGGTTTGATTTTATAAGGAGCCAAAAACCTCTAAATGTTTATTTTATAATTACGTAAATAATCCTAGCATCTCCAAAGTTTGATATAATGATACAGTTATTAATAGCAATTAGGGAGATATACAGCATGAACTATACAAATATGCCAAAAACGGTTAAGCGGACTCCATTCTCTTCGATACCGAAGAAATTCCTTGGTATCGGTAAGATTGTTAAAAAACAAACAAAAGTGGAGCGCCCTACATTAGCCCAAGACGAACAAGAAATTATTGAAAACAAGTTATTATGTACATTTCTCTCTGAAGAGAAGATATTGATTACCTATTATAGAGATGGTCATTTGTTTACTAGAAATATGACTGTAACTGACATAAATCCGATAAAGAATTTAATAACTTGCACTGATGCATCTTATAACA
>NZ_JBALMG010000193.1:0-4014 GCF_036963225.1 Bacillus sp. JJ783
ATTTTTTTTGTAAATGTGGAACAACTTTATTACTTAGGTTGTCTATTAAGTATTACAGCATGAAGAAAGGAATAATTAGTATGAAAAGTTACTAGCAAGTCTATGTGTAAGTTTAATATGAATCATTATACAGTTCAGCATTTTTAATGCAAGCGACAAAAAAATAGAGAGAAAAACAGGAAGGGAGATTTATCAATTACGCGGCTAAACCAAAAGGAATTGGTGCTTACAAGGATTTAGAAAAAAAGATAAGACACTATTTATAACTGAATGGTGGTTTCTAATATATAGGGAACGTATTTAGTATATTTCTTTACTAAGTATTAGTGAGGAGTTCCGGAAGAATTATATGGAGGATTTATGAAAAAACAAAAAGGAAAGAAGCAGAAGACATATATATCTATTCGATTAAATATAATGTTCCTTTGCATATTTTTACTATTTTCAGCAATTATTATTCAACTAGGAAAAGTACAAATCGTTGAGGGAGAGGCTTATAAAAACCAAGTGGAAAGTGGTCAAAATGCAACAACTAGTATTCCAGTTCCACGTGGACAAATTTTAGATCGAGAAGGGAAAATGGTTGTTAATAATCGATCTCTTCGTACGATTACGTATACAAGGGTGAAGGGGATAACGGGTGAAGCTATTTTAAAAACAGCAAAAGACTTGGCGAAAGTACTTGAAATGCCTGAGCAAGATATAAATAAGTTAACCGATATCGATAAAAAAGATTTCTGGATGCAATTGAATACGAAACGTGCGGAATCAAAGATTACTAAAAAAGACATAGGAAAGTTTAAAGAAAAGGGAATAGAGGGAAAAGAGCTAGACAAAAAAATTGAAGACTTAAGACGAAGTCGCGTTACAGAAGTGGAATTGGCAGAACTAACAGCACAAGATTTAAAGGTGTTAGCTATTAAAAGTAGAATGAGTTCCGGTTATCAACTAACACCACAAATTATTAAAAAAGATGTAACAGATCAAGAGTATGCGCGGATAAGTGAAAACCTTGCGGAGTTTCCAGGAATAGATGCAACAGTTGATTGGGAACGTAATTATGTAAATGGTAATTTATTTCGTTCAGTGCTAGGTAATATTACAAGTAGTGAAGAAGGATTACCAAAAGAACACTTAGATTCCTATTTGGTACGTGGATATAATCGTAATGATCGTGTGGGGAAAAGTTATATTGAACAACGATATGAAGATGTGTTACACGGCACAAAAGAAGAAGTAAAAAACGTTACTGACAAATCTGGAAACATTATAAACACAGAAATCATCTCTAAAGGAAAAAGTGGTAATAGTTTAACATTAACGATTGATATGGAATTACAAAAGAAAGTGGAAGAAAGTATAGAGAAAAATTTGAGAGCTTTTAAGAGTTCAGAGCTACTGTTGGACCGAGCGTTTGTCGTCATGACAAATCCAAATAACGGACAGATTTTATCTATGGCAGGGAAAAAGATTGTAGAAAAAGAAGGGAAAATAGAGATTGAGGATTTGGCATTAGGTAACATGACAACTTCGTATGAGCTAGGGTCAGCTGTAAAAGGGGCAACGTTATTAACTGGATATGAGACAGGGGCAATACAGCCAGGAGATCAATTTTATGATGCACCGATGAAATTTAAAGGTACACAAGCCAAGAAATCATGGAATGTATCCGGATTTGGTAATATTAATGATTTACGAGCTTTACAAGTATCTTCGAATGTATACATGTTCCAGACAGCTTTAAAAATTGCGGGAGTTAATTACGTACCGAATGGTTCATTGGATATTAAACAAGAAGCATTTGATAAGATGCGTTATTATTTTAAACAATTTGGTTTAGGGGTACCAACAGGTATTGATTTACCGAATGAAATAACTGGACAAACGCGAAAAGTAGATAGTCAACCTGGGTTTTTACTAGATTTTTCTATCGGTCAGTATGATACTTATACGCCATTGCAACTGGCACAATATATTTCAACTATTGCAAACGGTGGATATCGAATGCAACCCCAAATTGTACAAGAAATAGGAGAACAATCAATAAAAGAAGAGGAAGTTGGCAAAGTTATACAATCTATAGAGCCTGTCGTATTAAATCGAGTTGATATGAAGAAAGAACATATTGATCGGATAAAAGAAGGATTTAGATGGGTATTCCAAGAAGGTGATGGAACTGGCGTGAAGTATTTCAAAAATGCGCCATATAAACCAGCAGGAAAGACAGGGACAGCTCAAACTGTATATGGTGGAGATGATTCAATTGGTAGAAATGCAAAAGGAGAACGTATGGAATGTTACAACTTAACACTAGTTGGATATGCTCCATATGATAATCCAGAAGTAGCATTTTCTGTAGTAGTCCCATGGCTTCATGATGATAAAAATGGAATTAATTCTATAATTGGAAAGGAAATTTTAGATGTATACTTTGATTTAAAAAAGCAACGTATACATGGTGAAGCTGCTAGTACAGATAGTTCGAATCAAAATTAGTAAAATTTGTGCACTTTTCTCAGGGGAAGAGACCCTGTTTATATAAAAGCCTTTATAAGTTAAAGAAAAAGGAAGATTTGAAATAAGAGATAGCAGCTATCATAGTTGCTATCTCTTACTTTTGTTAATACCTCTGCTACTAGTTAAAAAGGTTTTAAATTTATGGAACAAACTTGTTTCTTAGATGGTCTATTATGTGTACGTATAAAAAAAGGTGTTCAAATAGGATACAGTGTATTGAATTTACTACTTGTTTTCAGTATTGAAAATTTGAAAGGAATGATGATTTTGAAAAACAAGAGGATGCTAAAAATAGGTATATGCGTTGGTATATTAGGTTTAAGTCTTACAAGTCTAGAAGCTTTTACAGGAGGGGCATTGCAAGTTGAAGCGAAAGAAAAGACCGGACCAGTTAAACATAAAAATCATGCGACGTATAAAGAATTCTCTCAACTTGAGAAAAAATTTGATGCTCGATTAGGTGTGTATGCTATTGATACTGGTACAAATCGAACAATTGCTTATCGACCTAACGAAAGATTTGCCTTTGCATCAACCTACAAGGCATTAGCGGCAGGAGTATTGCTACAGCAAAACTCAATTGAGAAATTAAATGAAGTTATCACTTATACGAAAGACGACTTAGTGGAATATTCACCTGTTACTGAGAAACATGTAGATACCGGAATGGCACTAGGAGAAATTGCTGAGGCAGCTGTTCGTTCCAGTGATAATACTGCAGGGAACATTTTATTTCATAAAATAGGCGGACCTAAGGGATATGAAAAAGCGCTTAGACAGATGGGTGATCGGGTTACTATGGCTGATCGCTTTGAGACAGAGTTAAACGAGGCTATTCCAGGAGACATTCGTGATACTAGTACAGCAAAAGCAATTGCTACCAATCTTAAGGCTTTTACGGTCGGAAATGCACTTCCAGCTGATAAACGTAAAATTCTTACAGAGTGGATGAAAGGAAATGCTACAGGAGACAAACTTATTCGTGCAGGCGTACCAACTGACTGGGTAGTTGGAGATAAATCAGGAGCTGGAAGTTATGGGACACGAAATGATATTGCTATCGTTTGGCCGCCGAATAGAGCACCTATTATCATCGCAATTTTATCTAGTAAAGATGAGAAAGAGGCTACCTATGATAATCAACTAATTGCAAAGGCTGCTGAAGTTATAGTTAATGCTCTTAGGTGATAATCTCACAATTCTTTATTTAATGTAATTAAAAATATGAACTTGGAAAGCGATTCTTTTTAATGTGAAAAGAATCGCTTTTTGTATTCCTATAATGAATAGTAAGTATATAAGCAAAAATTATTATTTCATGGACAATTTATGCCTTAAAGTGCATGAGGGGAGTTTTCTCCTGTGGTGTTCGTAGCAACAATATTATTATGTATACGATAATAATATTTTGGTGTATTTAAGCTAGTTACTCCTATATGGATATGTAATTTTACATATCCATATAAAAGACACAAATGCGTCAATCACTATTAAATT
>NZ_JBALMG010000194.1:0-4121 GCF_036963225.1 Bacillus sp. JJ783
CGATTACAGCTGGAGTGTAGTAAAATTACTCAACAAATTCCCACAAGTAATTGAAGCAGCCTTCAACAAAAATGAGCCATCTATTATTTCAAAATACGTATTAGATGTAGCACAAGCGTTCAATAAATATTATGGAAATGTTCGTATTTTAGAAGAGAGCGAAGAGAAGGACAGTAGACTCGCATTAGCTTATGCTGTGACGGTTGTATTAAAAGAGGGATTACGTTTACTTGGGGTGGGGGCACCTGAGGAGATGTAAAAAATGATTATAAGGAAACGCTGCAATATATATATAATAAGTGATTTGTAAAAGCGGTTCCTTATTTAATAAGTGAGGTGATGATTTGATTTCTCCAACATATTTTCCGAAAATCCAAGTGAAGGATTATTTAGGGAAAATATATTGGGGATTTTTTTAGCAATAAAATTAGATATTGATCAGTTTTTGAAATTATATATACAATTAATACTATATATATTGATTGTCCTTTTAAATATGAAAGGACAATCAGATGTTGAAAAGGGTATAGGTAGATAAGTAAGTTTTAGTTGGATTGTTGATAGAATGAATAGGGTGGATATAACCAACTGATTGTCCTATTAGGATTTTTGAAAAAGTCAATTCTATGGAAATTGTGCGGAAAGAACTTCATAAAATTAGCTAAACTGAGTTTATGATTTATTATAACTTTTTAAATCTATTTGAAAAATATATCAATAGGTCATTATTAGTGTTAGTATTTAAATATGGTAATAATAAGGAAAATGGTGAAAAGCAATATTGAAAGGAGAAGTATTTAAATGAAACAAATAATTGTGATTCCAGGGATTATGGGAAGTGTATTAAAACAGGAAGGATTAACAGTTTGGCCTAAACTGTTTCCTCCAGAAAACTTTTATGATTGTTTAAGATTTGGAGAATACGATAATCTGATTGCATCTGGTGTGGAACCTAGAACTTACAGTAAACTGGTAGAGAAAATGGAGGGAATTGGTGATGTAGTTACTCCATTTTTTTATGATTGGCGCCAAAACAATTTAAATCAAATACATCTGCTTAAAGAAATGATAGATCCAGATGCGGATGAAATTATTATAGTTGCGCATAGTATGGGAGGAATTATTGCCAAGCTATGTTTGACCTATTTTAAAAACGAGGAATGGGTTCAAAAAGTCAGTAAATTGTTTACCCTAGGCACACCCTGGAAAGGTTCTGCACATGCATATAAAGCCATAAAATATGGAATAAGGGTGCCGTGGGAAACGTTTCCGATTGTATTAAGAAAACGAGACGCAAGAAAAATCGCTCCAACTTTTCCTAGTATCTATCAACTGCTCCCACAACAAATGTATAATCAGCGTTTAATGGAAGAGGATGGGATACTAGCTATTGAATATGATAAGAAACAAGCAGTGGTATGGGAAGATTTTGTAACGCAACACTATAAACCACTGTTAGAGGAAAACAAACAAACATACATAGACGTACTTTGGAACTACTACGAACAACTGGGTGAAGATTTGGAAATTGAACATCATGAGATTATAGGATATGGAAAGAAAACGGTAAGTTCGATTCAGGAGAACTCATTGAATGAGCCAGAAGGGGTATTTCGTAATGGAGATGGAACAGTTCCTATAATTGGTGCAATGTCAGAGGCTCAACATCAATATTTTATTAAGGAAGAGCACCAAGGTTTAGCTAAAAATAGACTTGTATTTCATATCATAGAGAGTGTTTTAGAGGGAAGAGAAATAGAGAATCTTCAAATTCTTCGTACCTATGACGAAGTAAAGGCGAAAGGTTTTAAAGGGAAAGTGGTCAAAATTGCTTGTCCTGTAATGATATCAGTCATAGATAATGAAGGCCAAGTTATCTATGGTAATGTAGGGGTTCCAGATAAAGATGATATAGATGAAATGATTAATCATACATACGAGGTGGAATCTATCGGGACAACGACGTATCTTTTTGTTGAAACAATAGAAGAGGAACAAGGAACGGTTGCCATTGATAAACTACTAGTGGAAGCGTATGGAGAAGGGCCAACTACTATTGCTATTGAAGAATACGAGTCAGGAAAACCTGTAAGGAAAACAACTTTTCCAACATTTACAATTGATAAAAGAAAGAATGCTGAAGTAGACCTTCAAAGTAATGTAGAGACAAGCAGACTTACAATTATAGAGGACGATATAATAAAAGAAACTCTAGAACCTGTCACGTTGGATTTAACGGTGGAGTCAGAAGGTGAGGGGACATCCCCTAAAACAAATTATGAATTGCATGCAAACCAAAGGTTAGAACAGGATGGGAAATATCTTGTGAGTGGTAATATAATGCTAAGTGTTGAGGTCGAAGCAGGCAATTATCCAATAGCTGGTACGTTCTATGCAGTAAATGATGGTCCATATGAGGTTATAAAAACAGGAGAGCCAATCCCCCTTACACTTAAAAACGGAGAAAATAAACTGCGTTTATTCTCGAAGGATTACGCAGATCGCCAAGAGGCTATACAAGAAATTATAGTATACTATGTAGAAAAACAATATCCAAGGATCCATATGAAAGTGTATTCTCATCAATATGTGTTAGAGCTTGAAGAATCAGATATGCAGTTATTCCGATTATTTGGAGCTGGTGAACCACAAGTAGATTTCCGATTTGAAGATAACACAAATGTTACTGGCTATCATGTTGTATATAATGAGATAACACGAGTGGTGGAGGTAATAATTCGTAGTGTCTTTAACGAAGAAAAAAGGAAACAATTAATCATTGATGAGAACGGTATTCTTACTTTGTTTGAAGGAATGGCTACTGAAGAAAACTTTAACGAAGTAATGGGAGGATTAGGACTATTGAGGAACCATACTCAGCCTAAATTAATAAAAATGGATGGGAAAGGAACATACAGAACCATCACAACGGACCATTTACAAAATGCTAAACGTATAGTGGTTGAGAATGATGAAATTAAATTGGAAATTTGTAAAGATATTAGTTATATGGTTTCGTTCCATAATCTAATAGAAGATATTCAATTACAACATGATCAGGTATATGAGTTTGCGTTTAAAGTCATTGAGCCGGAAGGGAATCGGGAAATCCACACTTTGTTGTTAAATGCGTATGTTAAAGCCCAAATGAACGGACAGAACTTTATTTCAAATGATATTTCTATAATGTTTGATGAACAGAGTAATACATATAAAGGAATAATGAATATTGAGGAAATTCGAAATTTTGCAGGTGGATTTTGGAATCCGCAAAAAATGGAAAAAATTGAATTAGTTATTCAACAACAGGGAAGGATACGAAAGGTATTGCGAGTATTACCTATAACGATACGCTAATATATAGAAAGGGTGGACGTAATGAACCTGTTAATCTTAAATGCGTTATTCGTTATCATTTTACTTGTGATAAATAGAGTGATTAAGCGAATCTTCGCAAGGGGTTTTTTTTACGATGTTGGATTTCAGGGGTTTTATATATACGTCTTTTCTCCTTTTGTTCTTGCGTTAGCTAACATTTTGTATTATTTCTTTCAAAAAGAAGGTTTTTCCCTTTTCCTTGCAGTTAGTGCGGTAAGTGTCATTGTAATAGCATTCGTATGTGAAAAGAAAAGGGATAAAGCATCGATTAAAAGATATAGGAATATTGAGTCTAGGCTAACGCCATTAATTGAGCAAGTCTTTCAAGAGTTGAATGTGCAACATGAAATAAAACGTACTACCTTTGTGACAACGGTACAAAAATGCGGTGGATTACAACTCCTTATAACAATAAAAAAAGCAACGACAGAAGAAGCTGACAATCTGTTGAAAGAACATTTGCAGGAATTGTTATTAGAGGAATTTTCTGAATACAAGATAAAGATTGTGTTTGACTATCCCTTTATTCCTAAACACTAAGTAACAAGAGAGAAAATAAATAGATAATTTATTCAAGATACAATCTCTTTATACTTACTTGTCAAAAAGTATAAAAAGAGTTGTTCATTATCTAAATATACTGACTGAATGAAATTTATACGTCTGTGTTCCCAAGTGAGCATTATTGTGTTTTTGTAGATATAAAAATTGAAAATAGTAATAATGTTAAGTGAAATCAAAAG
>NZ_JBALMG010000195.1:0-17062 GCF_036963225.1 Bacillus sp. JJ783
GTATATAAGGTATGTATTTATATTTTAATATAAGTATATTAGCACGTACAGAATAAATAATCATCATAAGTTTTTTATTTATATCATGTAGGACCCAAATATGAAATATTGCATATGAAAGCCCATTGAAGTTTATGTTGTTGATTACTATAATTTATCTAGTAGAAAGGGACTTTAAATTTTCCTAATGCATTGAGAATATGTGAATGATTTTTTAATTTTACTTCTATGTAATATTTCATATTTATGAAATATTATTTATTTTTTATTAAGTAGCTTATATTATATTCAATAAGTTTGATGTAAAAACAGAAAAAGAGAGGAATAAAAATGAGCAATAAGAAGTTTATTTTGAAATTATTCATATGTAGTACTATACTTAGCACATTTGTATTTGCTTTGAATGATAAGCAAGCAATTGCTGCTAGCTCTGGTAATGGGCTTGAAAACTGGTCAAAATGGATGAAACCTATACCTGATGACATACCGTTAACACGAATTTCAATTCCAGGAACACATGATAGTGGAACGTTCAAGTTGCAAAATCCGATAAAGCAAGTATGGGGAATGACGCAAGAATATGATTTTCGTTATCAAACGGATCACGGAGCTAGAATTTTTGATATAAGAGGGCGTTTAACAGATGATAATACGATAGTTCTTCATCATGGGCCATTATATCTTTATGTAACATTACGCGGATTTATAAATGAAGCGAAACAATTTTTAAAAGATAACCCAAGTGAAACGATTATTATGTCTTTAAAAAAAGAGTATGAGGATATGAAAGGAGCGGAAAACTCATTTAGTAGTACGTTTGAAAAAAATTATTTCCTTGATCCTATCTTTTTAAAAACAGAAGGAAATATAAAACTTGGAGATGCTCGTGGGAAAATTGTATTATTAAAAAGATATAGTGGCAGTAATGAGTCTGGAGGATATAATAATTTTTATTGGCCAGACAATGAGACGTTTACTACAAATGTAAATGTAACAGTACAAGATAAATATAAAGTGAGTTATGATGAGAAAGTAAAATCTATTAAAGATACGATAAATGAAACGATTAACAATAGTGAAGATTTTAATCATCTATATATTAATTTTACAAGCTTGTCTTCTGGTGGTACAGCATGGAATAGTCCATATTATTATGCGTCCTACATAAATCCTGAAATTGCAAACTATATGAAGCAAAAGAATCCTACGAGAGTGGGCTGGATAATTCAAGATTATATAAATGAAAAATGGTCACCATTACTTTATCAAGAAGTTATAAGAGCGAATAAGTCACTTATAAAAGAGTAAAGATGGTGATTGTAAGAAGCGATGAACTACGTCGCTTCTTTTTTGTTTTCTAAAAATTAAAATTAAATATAGTTTTACATATCGTACGTTCATGATAGAAAAAAATCGAAACTTACGCTATAATTACACATATGAATTTGTACCTATAAATTTTATATGTAGTAATAAATTTGATTTATTATAATGAAACGGAGGTATATACTATGAAGTTTCCACATGATTTTTTATTCGGGGCTGCTTCAGCTTCTTATCAAGTAGAAGGTGCATGGAATGAAGATGGAAAAGGTGTTACGAATTGGGATGAGTTTTCAAAAATTCCTGGCAAAACATACAATGGGACAAATGGTGATGTAGCTGTTGATCATTATCATCGATATAAGGAAGATGTTCGCTTAATGGCTGAGATGGGATTAGAATCGTATCGTTTTTCTATTTCTTGGGCGAGAATTTTGCCGACTGGAGATGGAGAGGTAAATGAAAAAGGAATAGCATTTTATAACAACTTAATTGATGAATGTTTAAAATACGGGATTGTACCGTTTGTAACTTTATATCATTGGGATCTACCATTAACTTTAGAAAAAGACGGTGGATGGACGAATAAACGAACAGCAGAAGCTTTTGTAAAGTACGCAGAGATTTGCTTTAAGGCATTTGGTGATAGAGTTAAACATTGGATTACTTTTAATGAAACAGTGATGTTTTGTGGATTAGGGTACTTAAAAGGTGCACATCCACCTGGAATACAAAATGATGTTCCAAAGTATTTTCAAGCGACTCATTATGTATTTTATGCACATGCAAAAACAGTTGCAGTGTACAAGCAGTTGAAACAATATGGAGAGATTGGGATTACGCATGTTTTCTTACCTGCGTATAGTGTGGATGATCAAAAAGAAAATATACTAGCAGCAAATCATGCGAATGAATATGAAATGTATTGGTACTATGATCCAGTTTTAAAAGGTGAGTATCCGTCTTATGTTGTGCAGGAATTAAAGGAAAAAGGATGGACTCCTAATTGGACGGTTGAAGAATTAGAAATCATTAAACAAAATGCCGAAAAAAATGATTTTATTGGCTTGAATTATTATCAACCGATACGAGTAGAAAAATACGATATGGATATAAAGAGCGAGGAGCATTCTCGAGAAAACTCAACACTTGCTCCGGGTAACCCTTCTTTTGATGGGTTTTATCGAACAGTTAAAATGGAAGATAAAACATATACAAAATGGGGATGGGAAATATCTCCGGAAGGTTTCTTAGATGGATTGCATATGTTGAAAGAACGTTACGGTGACATAAAGATGTATGTGACAGAAAATGGACTTGGTGATGAAGATCCAATCATTGACGGAGAAATTGTAGATGTTCCGAGAATTAAATTCATTGAAGAGCATTTAAAAGTAATGAAGCGTGCGATTCAAGAAGGGATTAATTTAAAAGGCTATTATGCATGGTCAGTTATTGACTTGTTAAGTTGGCTAAATGGATATAAAAAGCAATATGGCTTTATTTTTGTCGATCATAATGATAACTTAAAACGTAAGAAGAAACTTTCGTTTCATTGGTATAAGCATATTATCGAAACGAGAGGAGAAAATTTATAAAAGATAAAAGAGTATTTTAGGAGAAAGTGTATGAGTGCAAAGTATAAACAAATTGCAGATATTTTAGAGCAAGACATTCGAGAAGGACTTTTTAATGAAACGAAAAAACTACCTACAGAAGAAGCGTTGATGAACCGATTTGAAGTAAGTCGTAATACGATACGTAAAGTGATTAGCCAGCTTGTTAATAGAGGCTATATTTTTCAAGTGCAAGGTAGTGGCATGTTTTTACGTGAAACTTCTGTAACAGATTACATTAATCTAGGCAGTTTGCGTGGATTAACGAAAAACCTCGTTTCACAAAATATTGAAACGAAAGTGTTAGAGCTTGAAGTAATAGATGCGGACGAAGAGATAGCAAAGCGGATGCAATGTGAAGTTGGAACTAGGTTATATTTTTTGAAGCGCTTAAGAATTGTAGATGGGAAACCATTCTCTATTGAAGTAAGTTATTTCAAAAAGGATATCATTCCTTATTTGAATGAAGAAATAGCATTAAGCTCTGTATACAGTTATTTCATTGAAGATTTACGATTAAATATTGGCTTTGCCGATAAAGTTATTAGTTGTGAAAAAGTAAATAAAGAAAATGCACAGCTTTTAGAAATAAATGAAGGTGATCCGGCACTTCTTATTGAAAATACAGTTCATCTTGTAAATGGAACCATTTTTGAGTTATCTCAATCGATGTTTCATTATGAAAAGACCAAACTTTTAAATCGGATTAATTTTAAGTGAAAATGAATATAATTAGCCTTGTAAAAAAGCAACTGATTCTAGGAGATCAGTTGCTTTTTATTTTGAAGTGGATGAGCAAAAAAACCTAAAAGTGGTTGGTCCGTTTTTCGCAAACTTCTATTATGATAAGAGAAGAAAGGTAGTATTTTATTGATACCTTAAGAAGGACATTTTATATGTATCTCCTTTGTTTAAATAGACTGGTTTTAGAGAGGTGAAAAGACAATGAGTTTTGCGATTTCACTAGTTGTTATTATTGTAGTTGTATCACTGTTTGGGACCGTACTAGTTGCACGAAATGTGGAGGAGAATTACGGTAAGTCTACAAAGAGGAATGTGAAAAACTTATCAGCTATCTATATCATTCTTCTTTTAGTGCTTCTTGTAGGAGTTACTTGGTATGCGGTCGTTATTTTATAGAGTTTATATATGATGAAGGAGTTAATATATTGATGAAAAATGAGCGCCACGTTTTAGTTGTTTTCCCGCATCCAGATGATGAGTCGTATTGCGTGGCTGGCACAATTTTGGCTTATACTGAGCAGAAAGTCCCTCTTACTTATGTTTGCTTAACACTTGGTGAAATGGGGAGAGCGATGGGGGATCCACCTTTTGCAACACGTGAGTCTTTATATGCTATTAGAGAGAAAGAGTTAAAGCGAGCTACAAATATTTTAGGGATTGAAGATTTACGTATGATGGGATATCGTGATAAAACTCTTGAATTTGAAGAGCCTGAAAAATTAAGAAGTCTGATTCAAAACTGTATTGAAGAATTGAATCCTTCTGTAGTTATTTCTTTCTATCCTGGGTATGCAGTTCATCCAGATCACGATGCAACAGGGGAAGCGGTAGTAGAGGCATTAGCTAATATTTCGGAAAGTAAACGACCGGTCTTTTATGCTGTAGCTTTTTCGAAAAATCATGAAGATAAAATAGGCCCTCCAGATTTTAAAAATGAAGTGACGGAATATGTTCCGAAAAAATTAGAGGCATTACGAGCACATGCATCACAATTTACAACTAAAGTGGATGAGCTGGAAAGAGAGTATGAAGACGGTGTTTTAGAAACAGTTGAGTGGTTAGAAAGAGAACCGTTTTGGATATATTCATTCAAAGATAAAAATATGTGATGCTACATCTGAAGGTGATGAATATGTATTTTGAATATAAGAATCGAAAGGTTTTTTACAATATAGAAGGATCGGGTCCTGTCATATTATTTTTGCACGGTCTTGGAGGGAATTCGAATAATTGGTTATATCAAAGAAAATACTTCAAGAAGAAATGGAGCGTAATCTCACTCGATTTACCTGGGCATGGGAAATCTGAAGGGATGGAGATTAACTTTAAAGAATATTCAAATGTTTCATATGAGTTATGTAGTCATTTAAAGCTAAAATCAGTAACAATTTGCGGTCTTTCAAAGGGAGCTAGAGTTGGTATCGATTTTGCTATTCAATATCCAGGTTTTGTTTCTAGATTAATTGTTGTAAATGCATTTCCCTATTTAGAACCGGCAGATCGTAAAGAACGACTTGAAGTATATGATTTATTTAGCTTGCATGATAAAGGGAAAACTTGGGCGGGTACGTTATTGAGAGCAATGGGAGTAGAAGATAATGATGCAATTGTCCGAGGATTTCATCAATCCCTACAAACTATTAATCCGATGCATATTCAAAGGCTATTCGCTGAATTAGTTGATTACGATCAAAGACCATACCTCTCTAACATTGCATGTCCTGCATTAATAATACGAGGAGAGAATGATTATTTTGTTCCGGAAAAGTATGTGAGAGAATTTGAAAAACACCTGAGAAACGTGACTTTCGTTGAGTTGAAAGATAGTGGGCACTTGCCTTATTTAGAACAGCCTACTAGTTTTAATGTGACGGTTGAGACATTTTTAAATCATGCGTTTGATTAATACCATTTTCACAGTGAATACTATTATTAATGAATTCAGGACACCTGCTTGGAGAGGAGGGAACTAAATGGAATGGCAACCGAATCGTGAAAATAAGATACCAGTTTATAAACAAATTGCTGATTACATTGAAAGAGGCATTTCTACCGGTGAATTCCCTTCTGATAGAAAATTACCTTCTGAGCGTATGTTAGCACAGGAGTTACAAGTGAACCGGAGTACGGTAGTAGCTGCTTATGAGGAATTAAAATCACTTGGGGTAGTAGAACGGCAAAAAGGAAGCGGCACCCGGGTGAATACAGACATATGGGGTGTGTCACATAAACGAATACCGAACTGGGGTAGGTACGTTGAGGATGGATCGTTCTTGCCTAATGTACCACTTGTTCAACAAATTCGAACGGAAACACAAAAAGATGATTTAATCAATTTAGCGAGTGGTGAATTGTCACCAGAATTAATTCCGAGTGATAGATTTCGAACAATTTTGTCGGAGAAAACATTTATGGAAAATCTCGGTTATGACCATCCACTTGGAAATGAAATGTTGCGAAAAACAATTGCGGCACATGTCGAGCAATATAAACAAATAGAAGCAGATTCAAGCTCTATTCTTATTACATCTGGAGCTCAGCAGGCACTTAATCTTATCGTTCAATGTTTGTTAAAACCTGGCGATGCGATTGCAATTGAGGATCCTTCCTATTGTTATTCACTTCCGATGTTTAAATCAGCAGGTTTAAACATATTCCGTTTACCAGTTGATGAGCATGGAATGAATCCCGATGACTTAATCGATTTGCACAAAAAGCATCGCATTCGTATGGTATTTTTAAATCCAGATTATCAAAATCCAACTGGAACGGTACTTTCGTTGGCAAGACGTAAAAAGGTTTTAGAACTATCTTCTGAATTTGGTATACCGATTGTAGAAGATGATCCGTATAGTTTGACTTCTTTTAATGGAGAAGTGAATCCAACATTGAAATCGATGGATCAAAATGGGAATGTTCTTTATGTAAGCTCATTATCAAAAATTGTTGCATCAGGATTACGTATTGGTTGGGTAATTGGCCCCACGCGCGTAATTGAGCGATTGGCAGATGCGAAGCAGCAAGTTGATTTCGGTCATAGTGTATTTACACAGTGGGTAGCGAACCAATTTTTAGAATCTGAGGATTTTCATACGCATATTACGATGCTTCGTGGACAACTGAAGCAAAGAAGAGATGAGTTAATTAGAAAGCTTGAAGAAATATTAGGGGACCAGGTTGGATTTTTTGTTCCAGAGGGCGGAATACATTTATGGTGTAAAGTGCAAGGAACGTTTGATGAATACCATTTACTAGGTGAATCTATACGCAATGGTGTAGCATTTGTCCCAGGAAGCGTCCTAGGTTCGAAAAGTGAATATATACGATTTACTTTTGGCAGAGCGAATGTCGAACAAATTCAGCTTGGAATTACAAGATTTGCAGAGACATTAAACGAGATTCAATAATAAATTGTGGGGATTTGGTATTGAAATGGGGAGTAGCAATTGAAGTTTTTGAAGCTTTTACTTCAAGTAGGAGTGCTATATATGTTTAGTTTGGTTGGTGTATGGATTCAGGAAGTATTTCATCTATCTATGCCAGGAAGTTTAATAGGAATGTTAATTCTTTTTCTGCTTCTTTCTACTCGCATTTTGCCATTAAAATGGTTTGAGATAGGTGCAGAAAAGCTAATAGTATTTTTACCTTTATTTTTAATTCCTTCAACGACGGGGCTAATGGAATACGGTTCATTTCTTTTAAGTAAGGGTAGTATTATGTTCTTTCTAGTTGTTGTAAGTACTTTAGTAACATTGATTATTTCAGGTTATGTAAGTCAATTATTAATAACATCTAAAAAATAAAATTGATAAGGTGCGCTATTCAAATGGTCTTAATTTTTATTACTGTAGTGATTTATTTATTGGCGACAAAGCTATATAAAAAATTTACGTTTCCATTTACTTTACCGGTGTTAACAGTTACGGCAATTATGATTTGCATATTCCTTATTTTCGGGATCTCTCATCAAGATTATAAGGAAAATGGGGGAGATATTCTTTCCAGTTTCTTGAGCCCTGCGATTGTAGCTTTAGCAATACCACTATTTAAGGAACGAAAAATACTTATGAAAAACTTCTTATCGATACTTGTTGGGGTAGTAATCGGTATAGTGGCTTTAATAAGTTTGAATGTAGTGATTGGGGAAATGTTGAATATAGATAAGGAACTTATATTAACAACTATCCCGCAATTAGCGACGATGCCTATTGCAATTTCATTAGCCGAACAAATTGGGGGTATTCCATCTATGACTGCTAGTTTTGTAGTTGTTGCGGGAATAACAGGTGCTATCATGGGACCGACAGTACTTAAACTTTTCCGTATAACAAGTACAATTGGAAAAGGAGTTGGGATGGGCTGCGCATCACATATCATTGGTGTGAGTCGTCTAGTGAAAGAGGGAGAGAAAGAAGCAACTATCGGTTCGGTAACGATGATTGTAACAGGGATACTTATTAGTATATTAGTACCTTATGGAATGAAATTTTTATTTTGAAAATTAATGAATCGTAATAAGGAGTATAACACTACTCATTTTAGAGTGTAATGGAGATGATTAAAATGACAACATGGTTTATAGTTACATTATTTATTTTTGGTGCTCTTAAAGTACTAGTTTCTAGTATGCCAACTTCTGTCGTAGAATCAATTATTAGTAGATTTGAGTTACATCAAAAACTTGAGGAGGAGAATACCTCCATATCGATAGATGGAAAAAATATAGAGGGAGAAATGAAACTACAAGTTATTAACGAATTTAATGAGGCCTTATTTTTGGATAAACATTATTTCCCACCTCAAGGAGAAGGAACACCAATAGTCATTGATACGAAAAAAGGGAATAAAGAGATTAGATTTTCTCTATATAGCTATGAGGAACATGTTGATGTAATAAAGCAATATAAGAAGAAAGTCGTTGCCTATCGTTTACGCTCTAAGAGTCTGCAAACACCTACATCATTAGCCATAACTGAAGAGTATGCTTAAGAAGAGACCTATAACGGTCTCTTTATTTTGGTAGCCAACGATATACTTTCCAAATAAAAGCAAGAAAAATCATATACCCAAACAAAGAATAAGTATGATGCCAATGCTCATTATGTACAAATAAACCTAGCCTCTCAGCAACTTGCTCAAAAATGCTAGCGCAAACGCCTATTGAAATAATAAATAGAGTTCTAGAAACTGTAGATAATGTTTTTGAAATTTGTATAAAAGAGGCTGTTAAAATCGGCAGTACGAACAACGTAAAAGCTATGTTAACTGAAAATATGGATGAGAAGGGCCTAACTGGAAAGGAATATAGTTGTTTATTAATAAAGAAAGCATCTAAGTAAGTTCCGATAATAGAAGAGAGAAAGAGTGTAACTACTAATGCTAAAAAATCAGTCTTCTTCTCGGAGGAGGACGTTTTTCTTTGCGAGAATAGCGAGTTCAATTTTTTCGAGTGTTTTGCAGTAGTCTTCTGAAATTTGTCCACTTATACTTTCCTCCTTATCAACTAAGTAATTTACAACTTGCCAATCAGTAAACCAATCTTTACTTTTATCTTCTTCATGTTTCATATCGCGCCATGCATAGATGAGTGCAGGGCTGTATATACGATATGCACCACTACGCAACTGGCATTTCTTTATTCGGCGTTTATAAAACTCACGGGAAAAAGATTCATTTACACTTGAAAATAAATGAGGCCAGTAATCTTTCCTTGAGCCTGTGTGTGGATGATGCTCGGCCCAACTTATTATTTGAGATAAAATATGTGTATCCCGAAATAATAGTGAATACAACCTTTTTCCAATTAAGATTCGTTCATGCAAGGACGTAAAATGTTTCATTGTATCACCAAATAGTAATACTTTTTGTTTCTTATCATTTTCGTAGAATGGGAAAAGGATATGATTAAACTGAAAGAAATCAAAGAGTTTAAATCCAATACTATTTAGTACAGTCTTTTGAAAGTGTACATTTTGAATAACCCTTTTTTCTAAGTAGTTTTGTTCATTAATAATAGTTGCGATCGCCAATGTTTTTTTGTTACCTGTTTTCCAAAAATCGTTCCACATCGTTTCCATAAATGTAGAAACATTTAGGTGAGGAAGAAGATGAAATAGCTTTTGTGATTTTTTAACACTTTGTTCATATAGCAAAAATTGAGGATATACATCTTGAAAAATGAGCCAATTTCCTCTTTCTAAAAAAGAAAAAAATGTAATTTGATCCTTCTCTGATAAAATCCTCGTATATAAGTCTCCCTTTAAATCAGTCATATTCCAACCACCGTTACGTGATACCATATGTCCAAGTAGTGCCCAATGTATTTCGGGATATTGAATGTAAAATTGATAGTATGCACGTGTTCTTGTGACGTTATTTTTATTTAGTTGTTTTGTCTGTACTTTTATTTTGTCGATGATGAGTTGCTCTTCTTTCGTTAATGTATACATGGTGCCAGAATGAATGAGTTTGCTTTTTTGTTTTAACTCATTTTTTACATCGAATAGGGAGAGAGGAAGTGCTTTGGAAGGATCGTTATATATATTATTTGAGTTGTTTGAATTGCTTGAATTGCTTCGGTACATTCCATTACCTCCCTTTTTTCATGAATGTAAACATGGCATTGGCTATGCACCATTCTATTTATTTTATTACGAGTATAAGAAATAAATGAACGGTGTTTTTCTACAAGTAATATAGTTATCATGCAAACAGTATGAAAAAATCTTACTGTTAAGAAGTGAAATAAAAAACAGAAACTATGTTTAATAGTTTCTGTTTTTTTATTTTGTCAATTAAATGTAACAAACGACGATTATGATTTGAATCAATTGAAAATAATTCAATCGCGTTAATAAATACAATTTTTAATGAAATGTCCGGTAGGAGGAAAAGGAATGCTTAATAAAATAATTTTAATTACTGGTGGTACAGGTTCGTGGGGGCATGAACTTATAAAACAACTATTAGAAAAATCACCGAAAGAAATTAGAGTTTTTTCAAGAAATGAAACAGTTCAGTTTGAAATGCAGCAACAGTTTATAAATGAAGATAGATTGAAATTTATTATTGGAGATATTCGTGATAAAGACCAACTCGTATATGCTTGCCAAGGTGTACATTATGTATTCCATCTTGCAGCTTTAAAACATGTTCCAGTATGTGAGTATTATCCTTATGAAGCTATAAAAACAAATATACATGGTACGCAAAATGTAATTGAAGCATCAATCCAGAAGCAAGTTGAGAAAGTTATATATGTTTCAACTGATAAAGCGGCCGACCCATCAAATACGTATGGGATGACAAAAGCAATTGGTGAAAAGTTAATGGTTCATGCGAATGTGCAAACGAAGAAAACAAAATTCATTTGTGTTCGTGGTGGAAATGTTTTAGGGACGAGTGGAAGTGTGGTACCGCTCTTTAAAAAGCAAATTAAAAAGTCTTCACAGGTAGGGATTACTGATGAAAATATGACTAGATTTTTCTTAACAATTGAAGATGCTGTTGGATTGTTATTTAAAGCAGCATCTGAAGGAAGAGGAGGGGAAATCTTTGTTATGAAAATGCCAGCATGTAAAATAACGGATTTAGCAAAAGTATTGATTGAAGATTCGAAAAAAGAAAACGTGAAGATAAAAGAGGTAGGGATAAGACCTGGTGAAAAATTAAGTGAAATGCTTTTATCTGAGGTAGAGAGTAAAACAAGTATTAGTTTTGATCAAAATTATTTTGTGGTACTACCGACTATTCCTATAGAAGGACTTCAAGAATATTATGCTAGTTATCCGCTTGTGGATGTGAAGAGTTTTAGTTCTCAACAAGACTTACTTGCAAAACATGAGGTGAAACAAATGTTAGAAAAAGGAGGATTTTTACTATGAAAAAAAATGTGAGCCTTTTAATAACTGGTGCAAATGGCTTCACAGGGCGCCATGCTTGCCAATATTTTTTAGACAAGGGCTTTCATGTAATTCCTATGTTTCAAAATCGTTCACATAGAGAAAAATGCAGGAATGGAATTACTTGTAATTTAACTAATAAGGGCGAAGTAATGAAGGTAATTAAACAAATAAAGCCAGACTATGTATTGCATTTAGCAGGAAGAAATTCGGTCATAGAGTCTTGGACAGCTGCTCTTGAATACATGGAGATTAATGTGATAGGGACGTTATATTTATTAGAAGCAATTAAGCAAGAAGCACCCCATTGTAGAACATTAGTTATAGGATCTGCATTGCAAGTAGATAGTATGAACAACATAAAATTTTCAAATCCATATAGTTTAAGTAAAACTATGCAAGTAATCGTCGCAGAGGCTTGGGGTGGGTTAATGGATTCAAATATTATCATTGCAAAGCCCTCGAACTTAATTGGTCCAGGAGTATCGAATGGTATTTGTTCTATTCTGGCAAAAAAAATGATAGATATAGAGTCGGGTAAAAGTGAACCAATTATTGAAGTAAACAGTTTGAAAGATAGTAGGGACTTTCTAGATGTACGTGATGTAGTTAAAGCGTATCATGTGTTATTACGTGATGGTATAAATGGAAAAGAATATAATATTGGATCAGGAGTAAAACGATCTTTATTAGATGTGCTAGAACAATATAAAGGATTAACACAGCTGAACTTTACTATAAAAGAAACAGATAATTTTGAGAGTGACTCAAATAAAAGTTTAGTGTTAGAGGATATAAAAAAGTTAGGTTGGGTCCCGAAAATCCAATTTCATCAATCATTGAAAGATGTACTTGAGTATGCGAAGCACAGTGACATCTGCATTCAATGAAAAATAAAAAAGGGTGTAAGAAGTATATGAATAGTTATGAAGCAATAGATAATCAAAGTACGCTATTTCTTTCGATTGTTGATACGCTGGATTGGAAAGATGAAGAAGCACATGTGTTGCACCTCTATGAGGCAATAAATCAATATCGAGCGTATGTGGAAGAAAAAAAGGTTGATCGAATAAAGCCAGCACTAGAGACTAGAACTAGGCATGTGATTCAAGTTTTTGCTCAGTATGAGTGTAGTGAGTATGGAAATGATTTTTATGAACTCATCAAAGATCTCTTACAAGATATAGGACTTGAGTTAAAGATTAATATAAAGCTAGATTTTTAATGATAAAGGTGGATATAAGTTATGAATAAAAAGATTCTCTTTACTGGGGGCGGTACAGCCGGACACGTAATGATTAATATGGTATTGATTCCTAAATTTATGGAAAAAGGATGGGGAGTTGAGTATATTGGATCTCAAAATGGAATTGAAAAATTATTAGTTCAAAATGTTAAGTATAATAGTATTTCAACAGGGAAGCTTAGGAGATACTGGGATTGGGAGAACTTTAAAGATCCTTTTAAAATTATAAACGGTTGTTTACAAAGTTATAAATTAATTAAGAAAATGAAGCCTGACGTTATCTTTTCGGCAGGGGGGTTTGTTTCAGTTCCTGTAGTTATAGGGGCATGGTTAAATCATGTACCTATCGTAATACGTGAGCCAGATAGTACGTTAGGGTTAGCAAATAAAATAGCATTACCTTTTGCTACAAAACTATGCACAACATTCCCTCATACAGGGGAGAATGTAAGTAATGAGAAAAAGGTTTATGTAGGACCAATTGTAAGGGAAGAAATTGAGAGCGGTAACGTATTACGAGGAAGAAGTTATTGTAAATTTAGGCAAGATAAACCGGTACTGTTAATAATGGGTGGGAGTCAAGGTGCTAAGTGGATAAATGATATGGTAAGGAAAAGTTTAGATACATTATTATTAAGTTTTAATATTGTTCATATGTGTGGTAAAGGGAAGGTGGATCCATCTATTGGAATGGAAGGTTATATGCAATTTGAATATATAGGCGAAGAGTTGCCGCATATACTGAATATGGCAAGTGTTGTAGTTTCCAGAGCGGGTTCTACTGCTATTTCTGAATTGTTATTTTTGAAGAAACCGATGTTGCTTATTCCGTTAACTAATGGTTCCAGTAGAGGGGATCAAGTTTTAAATGCTGACTATTTTGCACGACAAGGGTATGCGGAAGTATTACTTCAAGATAGAATAAGCGCCAGTACATTTACAGATGCGGTAAATAAGTTGTATGCCAATAAGGAGAGATCTATTCAAAACATGAATGGATTTAAGAAAACAAATGATGAGGGAATTCATCAATTAATAGATATAATAAATGAAGTGGTGAAGTAATAGAAATTTAAATAGAAAAACAAAAGGAAAGAAGGTATCTTCTTTCCTTTTTACTATAGTTGTTCAAATTCATTGTTACTTATGCCGATTATATTCTGTATAGAGCTATATACTATGGACGAATACCGTTTTCTAACAGCTTAGTAAATTCATTTGTATAAATAGGTTTACTGTAATAATAACCTTGAATAAACTGACATTTATTTTTTTGAAGGAAATTTACGTGTTCTTTCGTTTCTACACCTTCAGCAATGACAGACATTCCTAATGTATGTGCTAATGTGATGATCGTTTTAATGATTTCCATTCCATCTTCACACGTTTCAGACATTGTAATAAATTCTCTTGGGATTTTTAACGTATCGATTGGATATAAAGGTAAGTAGGCTAGGGAAGAATAGCCTGTACCAAAGTCGTCGATTGAAATGTGAATCCCTAAACTTTTTAGTGTACGCAGTTTTATCAATGTTTCTCTCTCATCCATCATTGCAATTCGTTCTGTTAATTCTAGATCAAGGGAACTTGCTGGTAAGCCTGTAGTTGCTAAAGTAGAAGAAATAGATTTTACAAAGTCTTCTTGTTCAAATTCTTTAGCAGATAAATTTACTCCTATTTTTAAATGAGAATATCCGAGTGTATGCCAACGTTTCATTTCCTGACAGGCTTGCTGTAATGTCCATTTTCCTATTGGAATAATTTGTAGTGTTTCTTCGGCGATAGGGATAAATTCATACGGAGAAATAACACCTAATTCGGGATGGTTCCATCTGATTAAAGCTTCGGCACCGATAATTTTATTTGATTTGCTATCAACTTGAGGTTGATATAAAAGGAACAATTCTTCATTTTGAATTGCGTTTGGTAAATCTTTCTCTAATCGTAATCGTCTTTCGATTTTTTTAGCGATTACATCGTCATAAATAGAGACAGAGTTAAGCTCTTTTTCCTTAGCATCATACATTGCAACATTAGCGTTTTTTAAGAGTGTAGCGGTATCAATTCCACCAGATGGATATATAGCGATGCCGATACTAAGTGATAAAGTTAATTTATGCTCATGTAGGACAAACGGTTTTTTCATGCCTTCAAATAATTGGTTACATAACTTGAATAAGGAATCATGGTCCGTATAGTTTTCGATTAAAATTGTAAATTCATCGCCACCGATTCTTGACAGATGAGTATGTGATGGAAGACATGATTGGAAACGTTTTGCTACTTCTTCTAATATGTAATCACCTGACGAATGTCCAAGTGTATCGTTAATTACTTTAAAGCGATCTAAATCTAAATATAATAATGCAAACTCACTTTGTGTTGTTTGAGCATTTTTTATAAATTTTCTTAACTTCCTATGGAAAAAGGATCGGTTCCCAATTTTCGTTACAGTATCGTGGAATGCTAAATATTTTATTTCTTCTTGTTGTTTTTTTAGTGCGGTAATATCCTTTACCATAATATAGCTTCCTGAAATTTGTCCATCTATCATAATAGGAACGATGGTAACGTATAAAAAATAAGTAAAGCCATCTTTATATTGAGAACTAAGTTGTAAAGATGCGGATTCTTGTTGTTTAACTTTTTCTAATGCAGATATCAGTTTATGTTTATCTGTATCTAAAATGATAGAAAAACATGTCTCACCAAGTAACTCGTTTGTTGGTGCTCCGAGTAGGACGCTTCCTGCCTTATTTACATTTAAGAATACTCCATTTAAATCAATTGTAAAAATAGGGTCAGGATGATATTCATATAATGATTTGAATTTTTGTTGTTTCTGAGATAGGGCCTCTGATTTATGGACTAAATCAGAAGTTCTTAAAGTAACTTTTTCTTCTAGTTGAGCATTAAATACTTGTAAACGTTTTGTTAGGGTGTCGTTTTGCATACGCACAATAGAATGGCGAATAAGTACGAAAACAAAAGCGATACAATTCCCTGTAATGAGAGTTGAAGATGATGTTTGTTCTTTTAACGTAAACCCGATTAGTATTGCAACAGCAAGATAGGGAAATACGACTAAAACTTTCTTTCCTAGTATAGGGTTTACAATGAAATAATTTTTATGGCTATTATCATCTTCTGAAATAGACCCAGCTATTGCGATAAGCAATATAGGTATTCTATATAAAAGACGTAAAAATGTTATAGTGTCAGTTGATAAATGGGTATTTAAGTAAAAATAAATATAGTTAAAAGTTGCAGAACTAATTAATACAAAAATAAAGATATAAATTTTCCGCTTGGACTTAAAAATTGTTGGGCGGAAAAAGAGACTAACACCTAGTAGAAGAAATAATAGATCTGCAATTGGATATAGAAATGAAAGGAAAATATCTCCGAGTGAAAGTGAGAATATATTTAAATTTGGCTGATTAAATAAATACCATTCTAATGTGAATATGGAAGTAAGTACTATACATATATCACAAATAAAGAAAGCTTTTTCCCATTTATTGCATTCTTTTAAGATCTTATAGCAGAAAGCGATAAGACAGAAGAATAGAAAAAACATGTAAAATACATCAGAAACAGTAAAATGATGTATTGGAAGTTCGAAAAAGGTATCTTGATACGTATATACTACTTTTCCTAATAAAAAACTACCAATTGCAATTGTAATACATATCCAAAAAGGATTTGAACTAACTTTTTTAGAATATATAGAGTAAATTAGCGATATAAATGTAATGACTTCAACGATGAGTGAAGCGAAGCGTACATTGAAATTTGAAAAATGAGTAGGGAACAGAAAGAAAAACATAAAATAGATTGAATAGCATATTAGCGTTGTAATTAATATACATAGTTGTAAATTTTTATTTATTTTCAATAAAATCACCTTCTTTAAGTATGTACTATATTCGTAATATCTGTACATATTAATATTACTTAAGGATTGTATCAGATTTCCTTATAAAAAGCATGCTTATAAGAAAAAAATGAAGAATGTAATACTTATTAAAATTGAAACAGTATTGAGTTCAATAATTTTTAATTTATAAAGAATGCAGATAGAATTTGTATATTTAGTCATCCTTTAGATTTTAAAGGTTTTTTAGTGATTTGCAAGCGGAGATGTAAAATTGCATATAAAGTGAAACTTTAATCAGTTGGGGTTTTGTCCATCCCCACTGATTTTTAGCCCTCACCAATCGGGCTTTTAC
>NZ_JBALMG010000195.1:17083-30128 GCF_036963225.1 Bacillus sp. JJ783
GGGCAGCCCGACTCCCACATAACTCCCTCGCGTTCGCCGAATTTTGAGGTGGTAGTCTTACTGCCCGCAAATAGCGGGATAAAATGATGGGAACTTCTCTCTAGATGAGGTGAGTTTTTCGTTATTATAGAGTATTAAGTAAGACCTTTGTATGTAGCTATTCTCATACTAATGAGGGATTAAAGAAACGTGTTGATTATATACAATAATATGTAATACAGTAATTAATTTTTAATATGGAGGAAAAATCATGATGAAATGGGTGAAGTTTAGAATAGCACGTCCAACTGATAAATTTGAAGAGGTTATAGCATTCTATGAAAAAGGATTAGGTTTAAAACGTATAGGTGAATTCTACGATCATGATGGCTATGATGGGATCATGTTCGGTCTACCAGATGAAGAGTATCATTTAGAATTTACAAGACATATAGATGGAAGCCCTTGTCCGGCTCCAACAAAAGACAATTTACTTGTATTTTACATGCGTGAGGATAGTGAAATGAAAAAAGTGAGTAAAAGGCTGCATGCAATGCGATACGATGAAGTAGAACCAGAAAATCCATATTGGAAAGATAAGGGGATAACGATAGAGGATCCGGATGGTTGGAGAATTGTGTTAATGAAAATAGAAGAATAAAGGGTAATGAAACAAATAAGAATAAGGTTTCGAATTTCGATAAGGTAAAAATATATTGGCTTCCTTCTAAGAAATAAAACTAGGAGGAAGCTTTTTGGTTTTTAAGTCTGAAAATTAAAATTTGAAAAAATGTTATGAAAAGATATAAAATAAGAACGTATATTCCTATTGGTTTGAGACAGTTGTCTTTAAAGATAAATATAAAACTAGGGAGGTCTTTTTTATGATATGCCGGATTAAGGACGCAGAAATATACTATGAAATTGTGGGAGAAGGTAAACCAGTCATTATCATACATGGTTGTGCTCCTGACCATAGGTTAATGAAGAGGTGTATGGAATCAGTATTTCAGAAATATGAAGGTTATCAAAGAATTTATATTGATTTACCTGGCATGGGGAAATCGAATGCTCCAGATTGGATAAATAGTTCAGATCGTATAGTAGAAGTGCTTATCACATTTATTGAGGAAATCATTTCTGCTGAAGAATTTTTATTGGTAGGAGAATCATACGGGGGATATTTAGCTAGAGGGATACTTTCAAAGATGTTTGAGAGGGTTAATGGATTATTATTAGTATGTCCTGTTGTTGTAGCACAACCAGGAAAAAGACTTCTACCAGATAAACAGGTAATTGTAAGAGATGAGGAATTTTTAAAAACGCTCACTTCAACCGAAAGGGAAGAATTTTGCGAATTAGCAGTGGTAGCGAATGAATATACATATAAGCGATTCAAAGAAGAGATTAAGCCGGGTCTAGATGTTGCTAATAATGAATTTATTGAAAGATTACAAAAGAATTATTCTCTTGCTATAGACTTTCATCGTAAGAAATATGAGAAACCAGTTCTATTGTTAGCTGGGAGACAAGATATATCAGTAGGTTATCAAGATATTGTACGAATTATTGAAGATTACCCAAGAGCAACATTAGCGGTGTTAGATATGGCGGGACATAATTTGCAAATTGAACAGCCTGATCTATTTGAGAGTTTAGTTTGGGAATGGATTAGACGAACAGTTTAGCAAAGTTCATAAAATAGTTTAAAAGAAGAATTAATTAATATTTTGATTGTACTCAAGTTTTGAGACGGCAGAGATTAAAATAAGTAATTAACTTATAAATATTTTCAAGGAGGACTTATGAATACATATATCTATATGGTTAGGCATGGTGAATCACCAAAATTAGAAGGAGATGAAAGAACACGTGGATTAACTGAGAAGGGAAATCTGGATGCTCATAGAGTAACTAAGATATTAAAAACGGAGGGGATTAATACTTTCATTTCAAGTCCGTATAAGAGGGCTATGTTAACGATAGAAGAGTCAGCTAATTTCTATGAAAAAGAAATATTAGTATATGAAAATCTTAAAGAGTGTAGATTTTCAAGTGAGGATAAGATTATATCAGATAAAGAGGTATATCCACTCGTAAAGAAAATGTTCTCTAATCTTGATTTTGCACTAACTGAAGGAGAATCGTATGCGGATTGTCAGAGAAGAGTAGTGAGAGTATTAAAAGAAATATTAATGAATTTTCAAGGACATAAAATTGTAATTGGTACACATGGGCTTGTAATGACACTAATGATGAACTATTTTGATAATCAACATGGGCTTGAATTTTTAATGAGTACATCAAAACCGGACGTGTATAAGCTAGAATTTAAAGAACAGCAATTAATAAATGTAGAGAGATTATGGAGAGAAGAATGAAATGGGGGATATGGAGTGTGTTTTAAAAGTTACTTTTAAAACACACTCTTTTTTTGAAGAGAAAGCAACCGTGTCAAATATTATGTCTTTTTAGGATTTGTGTAAAATTATTAACAATGTAAATAAAATATACACTTTCGCAGTCGAAAAAGTTAAAATATTTCGTTATAAGGATTATAATAGAGAAAGAAATAGAAAAAGGAGTGAACGAATTTGAAACAAGAACTTATTGAAAGATTTACGAGATATGTGAAGATTGATACACAATCAAATGAAGAAAGTCATACAGTGCCAACAACACCAGGACAGATTGAATTTGGTAAGTTATTAGTAGAAGAGTTAAAAGAGATTGGATTATCGGAAGTGACGATGGATGATAATGGTTATGTAATGGCAACACTTCCTGCAAATACAGATAAAGATGTTCCTGTAATCGGTTTTTTAGCACATTTAGATACAGCAACAGACTTTACGGGGAAAAACGTAAAACCACAAATTCATGAAGATTTTGATGGTAATGCGATTACGTTAAATGAGGAGTTAAATGTTGTATTAACACCTGAACAGTTCCCGGAATTACCATCATATAAAGGACATACAATTATTACAACTGATGGTACAACACTTCTTGGAGCAGATGATAAAGCTGGTCTTACAGAAATCATGGTGGCAATGAATTATTTAATACATAATCCGCAAATTAAGCATGGGAAAATAAGAGTAGCATTCACACCAGATGAAGAGATTGGCCGTGGACCATCTCATTTTGATGTAGAAGCGTTTGGTGCATCATTTGCTTATACGATGGACGGAGGTCCATTAGGTGGTTTAGAATATGAAAGTTTTAACGCTGCAAGCGCTAAGTTAACTTTTAAAGGGACAAATACACATCCTGGAACAGCGAAAAATAAAATGCGCAACGCAAGTAAACTCGCTATGGAATTTGATAGATACTTGCCAGTAGAAGAAGCGCCAGAATATACTGAAGGGTATGAAGGGTTTTATCATTTACTTTCTTTAAATGGTGATGTTGAGCAAAGTAAAGCTTACTATATTATTCGAGATTTTGATCGTAATCATTTTGAAGCGCGTAAAAATAACATCCAAGATATTGTGAAAAACATGCAAGAGAAGTACGGCGAAGATGCAATCGTTTTAGAGATGAATGATCAGTATTATAATATGCTTGAAAAAATTGAACCGGTGAGAGAAATTGTTGATATTGCGTATGAGGCAATGAAAAGTTTAAATATTGAACCGAATATTCATCCGATTCGCGGCGGGACAGATGGATCTCAATTATCATATATGGGATTACCAACACCAAACATTTTTACTGGCGGTGAAAACTACCATGGTAAATTTGAATATGTTTCGGTAGATACTATGGAAAAAGCTGTTCAAGTTATTGTAGAAATCGCAAGACGATTTGAAGAGCAAGCTTAAAAAAAGAACCAAGTAGTCATGAAGTACTACTTGGTTCTTTTCTATAGTAAAAATACAAGGTGAAACTTGTTTACAAGACATGTGTAAAAGGGGGAAATGTTATGAGTGAAAATCAGTATCATGGTTATATAGGGACATATACAAAGGTGGATAGTAAGGGGATTTATAAATTTATACTTGATACGAACATTGGAGAAATTAAAGGGATTGAATTAGCAGCTCATATAGGAAGTCCGACATATGTAACGATTAGTCATAACAACGAGTACCTTTATTCTGTTGCGAAAGATAATGGATTAGGTGGAATTGCTAGTTTTTCCATTCATAATAAATCCGGTAATCTAAATTCGATTAATATGCAAGTTTTCGAAGGGGCATCGCCGTGCTATGTAAGTGTGAATCGGGAGAATAGTATAGTAGTAGCAGCGAATTATCATAAAGGAACAGTAGAGTCCTATTTAGTGAAAAAGGATAATGGAAGTTTAAATGTTGCTAAGGCAATTGTAGAACATAAAGGGTCAGGACTAAATAAAGAAAGACAAGAAAAGGCACATGCTCATGCTCATTATATGGATTTTACTCCTGATGAAAAATATGTAGTAGCAGTTGATTTAGGAATAGATAAGTTGATTACATATAAAGAAAGTGATGGAGACCTAATAGAAGTTACCCGTTTATCTGTAAAACATGGTAGTGGTCCAAGGCATCTTATATTTCATCCAAGTGTGCAGTATGCATATGTTATGACAGAATTAAGTTCAGAAATTATTGTACTGCAATATGATGCACAGAGTGGCAGTTTTAAAGAAAAACAATACATCTCGGCGTTACCTGAAGAGTATAGTGAAGAGAGTTATGGAAGTGCAATTTATATTTCTTCTGATGGCAAATTCGTTTACGCAGCAAATAGAGGGCATAATAGTATCGCAGTTTTCCGAGTAAATGGGCATAATGGAGAGCTAACTCTTATTGAAACAGTATCGACAGAAGGGGATTGGCCACGGGACTTTTCTTTAGATCCGACCGAAAGATTTTTAATTGCTGCGAATGAAAAATCTAATACATTGACTTTATTTACTAGGAATGAATTGACAGGTAAGTTAACGCTTGTACAGGCGGGTGTAAATGTTCCAGAACCAGTATGTGTGAAGTTTTTACATGTGAAAAAATAGATAGGTTTGCCTATCTATTTTTTATTAGGAAATTTTAATATAGCACCCGCCACAAATAAAAAGTCGCGTAAGACTCCCAACTTGTCCAATTTGCTGCAAATTCTTTTATTTCGTTTTTAGTCGGTTTCTTTTCGGCACCTGTAATAAATTTGATAGCATTATGCAGGCCGACATCATCAATTGGAAAGGCTGAAGGGAATCGTAAGCAGCGCATTAAAACATAGTGAGCCGTCCATGGCCCTATACCGCGAATGCTAGTTAATTGTTCTTCAGCTTGCTTCACATCTTGTATTTGTAATAGAGATTCTTTTGATAATTTACCTTCTGTAATGAGCTGTGCGATGTCAATTAAGTATTCACATTTTCTTGTAGTCATTTTTAATATTGCGAGATCTTCTATACTTAGATTTGCTATTACTTCAGGTGAGGGGAATATCCAATGTTTTCTATCGTTCCATTCTACATAATTGCCAAAGTTTTCGACTAATCTTCTTTTTAGAGTATAGGCATATGTGAGGTTGATTTGTTGACCGAGAATCCCCCAGCACAGTGCTTCAAATAAATCTGGAATACCTAAAGTGCGAAGCCCATAATACTTTTCAAGGGGTTTTTGAAGGAGCCGATCATGTTTTGCTAATTTATAAAAGGGAGCTAAATCAGTAGTTAAATCAAACCACTCTTTTACATAGTCAGCTACAGCATCGCGGACTCGTTTTTCAGAGATATATGATTCTCCTAAAAAACGTATTTGAATATTATCATCGGCATTCAAACAAATTTCAACGAAAGGATTTACTTCTTGAATAGGAATGACTTTATAGATTTTATTGTTTTCAACATGAAACATACATTCATTTTTAGAACGTGATAGATAGCGTAAGTTTTCTTGAAAACTAAATTCTTTTGGAACGACTAAAGATAATATTTCATTACAACCTTCTGTCATATTTATTCCTCCCGAAGCGCTTCTAATTTGAGCAATTCATTCTTCATTTCTAATCCCCCTCTAAAACCAGTTAGCTTTCCATCTTTTCCTATAACACGGTGACAAGGAATTGTAATTAGAAGAGGATTAGCTCCAATAGCAGCTCCAACAGCACGTACAGCTTTAGGATTTTGAATTCTTTCTGCAATCTCTGAATAAGAATGTGTCTTTCCATAAGGAATTTCACGTACCGTACTCCAAACAGATAATTGAAATGCAGTTCCGTAAACATCGATAGGAATTGTAAAGGTTTCTAGTTTGTTTTCCAAATACTCGACAAGTTCTTTTGTATATGTTTGCAAATAATCTGGATTTTGGATGAATGTATGCTGTGGAAGTTTTTTTTTAGCCCACGTATTTAGTTCCTCAATAGTTTTATTTTGTGATCCGATGAAGCATAATCCATTTGAAGTGGCGGCAATATGCATACGCCAATGTTTATGAATAAGCAATGTCCAATATATAGTTTTATTTTCATATGGTTTCATTATTTCATTCCTCTTTTGTTCCGTGCTTTTTTCGATATCCAGTAGGGGTAAATCCTGTCTTCTTTTTAAATAAAGTCGCGAAATACTCCGGGTTTTCTATCCCAACAGCAGTGCTAATTTCCATAATGGATTGATTTGTATGTGATAGGTATTCTGTCGCTTTTGTAATTCTAAATTGCTGTATATATTCTATTGGACTTATACCTGTCATTCTTTTGAACGTGCGTTGTAAATGAAATGGGCTACCGTGGCACATTTCCGCAAGTATGTCGAGAGTTAATACTTCATCAAAATGCTTTTCGATACAGTCTTTAATTTGTTCTACCCACTCTTTATTAGGTAAAGTTATCCCGTTTGGTTTACAGCGTTTGCACGGACGAAAGTGTTCATGCAATGCTTGCTCTGCATTTAGAAAAATTCGTACGTTGTTTTTATTCGGTATTCTCGATTTGCACGATGGTCGGCAAAAAATCCCGGTTGATTTTACAGCATAAAAGAATCTGTTATCGTATGAAGAATCATTATGAATAATTGCTTGCCAATACTCACTCGTCAATGTAAATCCTTCATTTTGCAAAGAACATCACCTCTGAAATTAGTATAACCTGAATAAAGCACATATGTACGCAATTACGGATGTAAGAGCAAGATTACAAAGGTGAAAGTATGATTGTTTTTCTATTTTGTGATAGCATGAACTTTGAAAGTGAACATCAAGAGGAGGACTATAAGTGAAGTTAATTTCATGGAATGTAAATGGTTTGCGGGCAGTTATTGCAAAAGGCGGATTTCTAGAATATCTAGAAGAATCTAATGCAGATATATTTTGTTTACAAGAAATTAAATTGCAAAGTGGACAAATTGATTTAAATCCAGAGGGATACTATACATACTGGAATTATGCTGTGAAAAAGGGGTATTCAGGAACTGCTATTTTTACGAGAAAAGAACCGATTGCTGTTACATATGGTTTAGGTATTGAAGAGCATGATCAAGAAGGAAGAGTTATTACTTTAGAATTCGAAGATTTTTACATAATAACGTTATATACGCCAAACTCAAAACGAGGATTAGAGCGTTTAGATTACAGAATGGAATGGGAAGATGATTTCAGGGCCTATATTAAGCGATTAGATGAAAAGAAACCAGTTATTTTTTGTGGAGATTTAAATGTTGCCCATAAAGAAATAGATTTAAAAAATCCGAAAAGTAATCGAAAAAATCCTGGTTTTTCGGATGAAGAAAGAGAGAAATTTACAAATATTTTAGAAGAAGGCTTTGTTGATACATATCGCTTTTTATATCCTGATCAAGAAGGAGCATATTCATGGTGGTCATACCGTATGGGAGCAAGAGCGAAAAATATCGGATGGCGCTTAGATTATTTTGTAACTTCTGAAAGGCTAAAACATAAAATTACCGATGCGAAAATTAATAGTGAAGTGATGGGATCAGACCATTGTCCAGTTGAATTACATATAGATTTCTAAAAAAAGAAGTATCTTCCTGAAAAAAGGAGATACTTCTTTTTTGTTCAGTTTTTTAAAATTTTTCAAATCATTCTTGAAATAAGCTAATATTAAATATATACTTAATAACGATAATCATTATCATTGATAATGGTTATCGCGGAGTGAGGGTGGTAAAGAATTTAAGACTAGGGGAAGTGAACGAGAATGGCTCTCCATTTTACGTAGATTTATTAACGATGTGAAATATAGATGAGGATTATGTTTCATATAATTAAGTTTCATTGTTGAAATAATATATTTAAAGATTTCGAGAGGAGATATATAAAGATGAACAAGAAATTATTTACATTAGGGATGGTTACAGTTTTAAGTGTAGGTTTAGCAGCATGTAATAGTGCAGACAAAACTTCTGGGGAACAAAAGCAACAAACAAAAGCTACTGAAACGGAAAAAGATGAAACGCGAAAAATTACATATTTAGGTAAAGAATATACAGTACCTGCAAAAGTGGATAAAATTGCGACAGCTAGTTTAGAGTCAATGGAAGATGCGGCAGTACTTGGAATTAAACCGGTAGGGGCAATTACTGTAGGTGGTAAATTACCAAAGTATCTTGAAAAAGAATTAGAGGGTGCAAAATCTGTAGGTGAGAAAATGCAACCAAATTTTGAAACATTACTTCAATTAAAACCAGATGTTATTACATCTAGTACAAAATTCCCAGCAGAAACAGCTGAAAAGTTTACGAAAGTAGCTCCGACGTTCCCGGTATCACACGTTTCAACAAATTGGGAAGATAACTTAAAGTTAATGGGAGAACTAACTGGTAAAAAAGATAAAGCAGAAAAAGTTATTAAAGATTACAATGCGGACGCTGAAAAAGCAAAAGCAAAACTAGGAGATAAGTTAAAAGATAAAAAAGTACTTGTAATTAGACTAAGAGCAAACGAATTATTCCTATATCCAGAAGGAGTATACTTCAACCCTGTAATTTATAAAGATCTTGGACTAACTGCTCCAGAACAATTGAAAACTGTAAAAGCACAAGAGAAAATTTCATTTGAAAAACTTGCTGAACTTAACCCGGATTATGTTTTCTTACAATATGAGGCAAGTGAAAATAAAAACCCGAAAGTGCTAGAAGAAATTGAAAATAATCCAATTTGGCAAAGTATGAATGCTGCGAAAGAAAAGAAAGTATTTATAAATGTTGTAGATCCAATGGCACAAGGTGGTACAGCTTGGAGTAAAACAGCATTCTTAAAAGAAGCAGTGAAAAGTTTATCTAAATAATAAAATAAGTAAGGTGCGTTGAATGATATGCAGAAAACAAATGTGGTACCAGTAACTATTTTATGTATAGCACCCATACTAATCTTATTTACAGTTATACTTTCTGTTTTATATGGGGCGAAAAACATTGATGCTGAAACGGTGTGGAATGCATTATTTCATTTTGATTCAAGCGATGTAAATCATAATATTATTATTACTTCACGTTTACCAAGGGTAGTTGCAGCTCTTTTAGTCGGAGCATTTCTAGCCATATCAGGAGCACTTATGCAGGGGATGACAAGAAACTATCTTGCATCCCCTTCTATTATGGGTGTGACGGATGGTGCAGCTTTTGTTATTACACTTTGTATGATTTTTCTTCCGGGAATGTCATCAATTGGTATGGTTTTATGTTCAATGATTGGTTCTGCACTAGGAGCCGGTATCGTGTTTGGTTTTGGTTCGCTCCTTCAAAATGGCTTATCACCAGTTAGGTTAGCAATTATAGGGACAGTTATCGGAACTTTTTTAAGTAGTGTATCGGCCGCGATGGCTTCGTATTTCCAAATCTCTCAAAATGTTAGTTTTTGGTTTAATGCAAAATTAGATCAAGTGGATCCTAATATCATTAAAATCACGATACCTTTTGGAATAATTGGGATAGTTTTAGCACTGTTAATATCAAAATCTATTACCATTCTTTCTTTAGGAGAAGAGGTTTCTATTAATCTAGGGCAGCGTACAAAATTAGTTAAAGCGATGGCCATTTTATCAGTAATTTTTTTAACAGGAACGGCAGTCGCTTTAGTGGGGAAAGTTGGTTTTGTAGGCTTAATTATTCCACACATTACTCGTTTTATAATTGGGGTAGATTATAAGTGGATTTTGCCATGCGCAGGCGTTATTGGTGGAGTTTTCTTAGCATTATGTGATGTTTTAAGTAGGTTTGTAAATTATCCATTTGAAACGCCAATTGGAGTTGTTACATCTTTAATTGGAATTCCTTTCTTCCTTTATTTAATCCGTACAAGAGGAGGAGAGAGACATGCTTAAAAGTTCAAGTCAGCGTTTTATAATGACTATAGGGATTATTGTATTTTTAATTTTAGGTGCTATTTATATTAGTTTAACGAATGGTACGTTTGATATTACGATTATAGATGTATTTAAAACACTTTTTAGAATAGACCCAGTACCAGACCATGATTTAGTTATTTTTGAGTTTCGTCTTCCGCGCATTGTAATTGCTGGATTAGTAGGATTAGGCCTTGGTGTTGCGGGTGCTGTAATTCAAGGGATTACGAGAAATGGATTGGCAGACCCAGGTATTTTAGGAGTGAATGCCGGGGCAGGTACAGCAATCGTAATTTTTATGTTTTTCTTTCAAGGGCAATTAAAGAGCACAGACTGGGTTTCTATTATGATGATGCCAATGTTTGGTTTAGTCGGTGGGCTAGGAGCCGCTATAATAATTTATCTGTTTTCTTGGAAAAACGGTAAGTTAGACCCGCAGCGCCTTTTATTAACAGGGATTGCAATTGGATCAGGATTTGGAGCCTTTTCTATGTATTTATCACTCAAAATGAAGTCAACGGATTTCGAAATGGCTGCAGTTTGGGTGTCTGGAAGCATATATAGTGCAAACTGGAAGTATATTGTTGCTATGTTGCCATGGCTTATTATATTAATTCCTCTTATACAAAAGAAAGCTTATTTATTAGATTTATTTCAATTGGAAGAAACGAGTATTACAAGTCTAGGTGTTTCAGTAGAAAGAGAGAAATCTATTTTACTATTAAGTAGTATTGGGCTTGTGAGTGCATGCGTTGCTGTTTCAGGAAGTATTGGTTTTATTGGACTAATGGCACCGCATATAGCGAAAAGACTTGTCGGTATACAACATAAGCATGTAATTCCTACGTGCGGAGTAATTGGAATGTTTCTTGTAATTGCTTCAGACTTTATTGCAAAAACAGTATTCACACCTGTAGAGTTACCGGTTGGAATTGTTATTTCAATTGTCGGTGTACCGTATTTCTTATATTTACTTTATAAGACGAAAGCGTAAGAGGAGGAATGAAAGTGAGTATTTTAAGTGCAAAAAGTTTAGAAACAAGTTATGAAAAGCTTACCGTATTCCGCGATTTAAATGTGGAAATACAAGAAGGAAAAGTAACGACAATTATAGGTCCAAATGGTTGTGGGAAATCGACATTATTAAAAACAATGGGAAGAATTTTAAAGCAAAAAAGCGGAAAAGTGTATTTGCAAGGACAAGATTTAAATACAATTCCAACGAAAGAAATTGCAAAGCAATTAGCGTTACTTCCGCAAAATCCAATCGCTCCAGGAGAGCTTAAAGTTGAAGAATTAATTTCTTATGGGCGTTATCCACATCGTAATAACGTGAATAAGTTAACGGCAAAAGATAAAGAAATGATTGATTGGGCATTAGACGTAACTAAAACGTCAGCATTTCGTACGAGACAAATTGCAAATTTATCAGGTGGACAAAGACAAAAGGTTTGGCTAGCAATGGCGTTAGCACAACAGACAGAAGTCTTATTACTAGATGAACCAACTACATACCTTGATATGTCTCATCAATTAGATGTACTGCAAATTGTGGAGAAATTAAATAAAGAACATAATTGTACGGTCGTAATGGTATTACATGATATTAACCATGCAGCTAGATTTTCAGATGAGATTATTGCAATGAAGGAAGGGGAAATTGTTACAACTGGTAGCCCAGAAGAAATCATTACAAATGAAGTATTAAAAGAAGTATTTCATATTGATGCGCGTGTCATGATTGATCCGTATAATGGGTCTCCTGTTTGTTTCGGATACGATAGCGTTGTATCTCAAGAAGAAAAAGTAGAAATATATGTAACGAGTTAAAAGGGGGGATATAAGATGAATACTACTATTGAAAAACAGCAGATTATTACATCTAATACAGAACAGTGGAAAATATATTCAAAATTAGAAGGTAAGGAATATCAAATTCATATTTCAAAGCCGAGGCAGCCAGCACCAGAGTCAGGATATCCTGTCATATACGTATTAGATGGCAATGCCTTTTTTCAAACATTCCATGAAGCGGTTAAAATACAATCAGTTAGAGCAGAAAAAACAGGTGTTTCACCAGCTATTATAGTTGGTATTGGATATCCGATTGAAGGGGCATTTTCAGGAGAGGAAAGATGCTATGATTTTACACCTGCCGTAATTTCAAAAGATGCTCCTTTAAAACCGGATGGCAAACCGTGGCCTAAAACAGGAGGGGCACATAACTTCTTTGCGTTTATTGAAGAAGAATTGAAACCACAAATTGAAAAAAAATTTGAAATTGATAAAGAGAAGCAAACGTTATTTGGACATTCTCTAGGCGGATTATTTGCATTACATATACTATTTACAAATGTAAATGCCTTTCAAAATTATTTTATTAGTAGTCCGTCTATTTGGTGGAATAACCAATCTGTACTTGAAAAAGAAGAGAACCTTATAAATCAATTAAACAATGCTAAGGTTGAAACGGGAGTATTCCTTACAGTTGGTTCCTTAGAACGAGAGCATATGGTTGTAGATGCAAATGAATTATCAGAGCGTCTACTCCAATTAAAACATGAGAAGTTAAGATTTAAGTTTTATGAAGTTGAAGGAGAGAATCATGCATCTGTTGTGCCGACTTCTTTAAGTAAGGGATTAAGGTATATTAGTCATTTGTAGAGGGAATTTATTTTGGAGAAATCAATAATAATATAAAAAGAATCCTATGTTTTATGTGGGATTCTCTTTGCTATATAAACATATTTAAGGTATTAATCAAAAACATTCA